>JAAYIG010000136.1 GCA_012523595.1 Fibrobacter sp. | reverse complement strand
CCCATGGGGGAAGGGTTCCAATTATTGGAAACACTATTGCAATTACATAAACTATACAGTTATATTATTTGTAGCATTAAATACACCTGCACTATATACCAGTTTACACAAAAAATTCCGCACACCCTAAGTATATTTCAAATTTCCAGCTATTTCTCCTCAAAATCGCTCCCAAAAAGTTTCTTTTAGCTCGCATTAATAAACATTTTTCACAAATAAACAAGAGTATCACTGTAGATTTAAGTGTCGGAATCAATAGTGATACCATAGAATTCATTCCGCATGACAAAACCCGATACTCTAAGAATCTCTGCGAATATAATAAAGGTTGTGCTTTTTCTCTCTGTGAGCAAAGATGCAATAAAAATGTTACCCTTAAGGAATTACGCTGTGCTTTACATAACGGTTCAGACTCCTGCATATATGAACTTACCTGGGATCCTCAATTACCGCTTATTGAAAAGCTGAAATCATGGTTTATATTCAGGATCGGTTCACAGAAGCAGATTCTCTCTCATATCGAAGCTGCCCATCAGAGATTACAGTCACAGTATGCTCAGATCAAGTCTTTACAGGAGTTTTATTCCCATATAATGTCAAATATGTGGGAGTCGGTGATATGGTGTGATGAAAGGGGTATAATCAGGTTTACAAATCCCGGTTTTCTGCGTTTCACCGGGCTTGAGCAGGACTCTGTATTGAACTGTAACCTTACCGATTTTATCCGACCCAGCAACAAAAACTACAACAACTTTTTTCAGGATTGCAGGAAAAACCCCTTCAAGCCGATACAAATTGAGATAGAATGCCGGAGGAATGGTTTACTGAAACGAATCGGAGAGGCGAATATCGCTTTTGTCGCAAGTGACAACAGAGATGCGGGCTTCCTTATAGTTATACGTGATATAACAGAAGCAAAAGAAGTTGAAAAGCAGCTTTATCTTGCCCAGAGCCGTTACCGCTCTCTCTACGAGAACTCTCCTGCTCTTATTGTGGGTCTGGATGTCACCGGTAACATAATCTACGCCAATCCCTCGATGGTGAGGCAGACAGGGTACAGTGAAGATGAGCTTAAAGCAATGAGCCTCCGGGATCTGATCGCACCTGGTACAAACCTCGATCTAAGCAGTATTCTAACGGAAAGGGTGGACTCGTATCCGAGGCTTCAGGAGGTGCATTTCAAGACAAAGGATAACCAGTGGAAAGCTGTGGCATTAAACACCTATCCGCTTTTCGATTCTGACGGGCAGATAGCCGGACTGGCTGGAATAGGAGTGGATATCACCGAGACAAAGCGTTTGAACGAGCAGATAACAAAAGCCCAGCGGATGGAGCTTCTGGGCCAGCTTGCCGGCGGGCTGGCACACGATTTCACCAATATTCTCAGCCTCATCAGCGGTTACAGCAATCTGATCACAAGAAAAAGCACTGATGAAAAAAGCAGAAAAATGGGTGAGACAATACTCAATGCCAGCAACAGAGCATACGATCTGATTAAAAAACTGGTCTCATTCAGCAAAGGCAACACTGAAATAACATTCATCAGAATCAATCTAAATGAAATAGCTGATGAAGTTAAGGGGCTTGTAACCGGTTACGCTACAAGCTCAGTCAATGTAGTATTTGATATTCCCGAAGAGCAGTTTTTCATCATGGGTGATTCAGGCAGCATTCACCAGTGCCTGCTGAACCTGTGCACAAATGCCAGTGATGCTTTAAAGGAGAAAAACACTTCCAATGGCGCTATTATTGTGCGACTGAGCAGGGTTGAGGAAAAGGAACTGGTAAAAATTGAAGTAGAAGACAATGCCACAGGTATCCCTCCGCAAATGCTGGAAAAGATATTTGATCCATTCTTCACTACCAAAAAAGAAAAAGGCGGGACAGGAATGGGGCTTTCGGTTGTCTACGGTATTGTCAAATCACATAAAGGAACTATTACCGTTGACTCCAGGCCGGGTGAAGGGACCACATTCATAATCGAACTGCCGCTTTTATCTGCCCAATCTGGTTTGGATGCGGGATTTTCCGGATTTGGCTCCATTGTCATTATCGATGATGATCCGACAATGCGCGGCTTCTGCATGGAAGTGCTCCGGTACAACAGGTACAATACAGTTGAATTCTCTAATGCCAGTTCAGCGCTTGAATGGCTCTCCTCCAATGCAGACAAGGCCTGGTTTATTCTTACTGATATCTGCATGCCTGATATGCTTCCGCCTCTCTTTACAAAACAGGTTCAGCAGATAAACAGACGCCTGAAAATTGTATGGATGAGCGGGTATCCGGTTCCGGATAATTTAAAAGATGTTATCTGTGATGAATGGTTTATAAAAAAGCCGTTTACACCCTACGGGTTTATGGAGTTCATCAAAAAACTCGAATCCCGTAATCTACAGTCCTCTCCGGAAATAATATTGTCCGGAACTCCTATGGAACAGCAAGTCTGAAAAAATTCCTGAGTTTTTCTGATTATAGTTTTTGTGCCTGTAATTACCGAGGTGCTTATACGGTACCTGATGTGGACAGTGCCTTTGCCTAACTCTGCGGTTCTCCTCCAAAGGAGAGGAAAACCCTTGTTAAGATAAGCTTTTTCCGGGATATTCTATTATCTTATTACCAGGTCAGAATCCTTAAAGGAGATTCCGATGAGGCCTGATAAAATACCCCATCTGCTGCCTCTTTTATTATTGTGCTCCGCCATTTTTAACATCATTTCAGCCCGAACAGAGATGATCCAGCCAGGTGGAGACTGGCGTGATACTGAAGGAAAACTGATTGTCGCTACTGAGGGCGGAATAATACAGGTTGATGGTCTGTACTATCTCTGGGGAATGGATCGTTCAAACAACAATTACACATTTGAGGGGGTGAATCTTTACTCCTCATCTGATCTGAAAAACTGGACTTTTGTAAATCGTATTCTGGACCGTACCTCTCATCAGGATCTGGATGGCGGAGCTGTAATCGAGCGTGCTAAAATCCTGCACAATGTCAAAACCGGTCAGTTTGTCATGTGGATGCATTTTGAGGGGCACAATGCATACAAGACTGCAGAGGTGGCCTATGCGGTAAGTAACAGTATTGGAGGCAATTATCAGTTCAAATCGCATTTCCGTCCGATGGGAATTGACAGCAGAGATATAAATGTCTATCAGGATGACGATGGCAAGGCATATCTTATCTGTACAACAGAGGGTAATCAGAGTGTAAGCCTTTTTGAGCTGGATGAAGCCTATACAGGGATAGTAAGAGAGGTGTATCGTGGTTCTGCATCAAATGATATGGAGTGTGAAGGGCATGCGATTATAAAAACCGGAGGCTATTATTTCTGGTTGATGTCCTGGTGCACAGGGTGGGATTTCAACGATAACCACTATTTTTACGCACCATCACTTGGAGGGCCCTGGAAAGCGGGCGGGAATATCGCTACCAGTACGACCCACACTTATGAATCCCAGGTCGGTTTTGCTGTTACTGTGAGAGGGAGTGCAGTTACCTCTTTTCTTTATACAGGAGACAGGTGGGCGGTTTCCAATTTCAGTATGTCCCGTGTGGTACTGCTTCCCATCGAGGTGAACGGCACATCTCTGTCTGTCAGGTGGAATGATCAGTGGGATATAGATGTGCAGACAGGCGAGTGGCATGCCGGAAGCAGGAATTTTATAAATGGCGTTTATAAGATCACGGCAAAACACTCCGGGATGGTATTGGGTACAAACGGGTCGGCAGTGCAGCAGCAAAAATATACCGGAGCGGCGAGTCAACTGTGGCGTATCCAGAATATCGGTGCCTCACATTTCAGAATTTCTTCTGTTGCAAGTGGAAAGGTGATGGATATATCCGGGGCATCGAGGGAGGAAGGGGCAAAGCTTCTGCAGTATGACTGGGCGGATGCCTATAACCAGAAGTGGCATGTTCTGGATTGCGGTGGGGGATATCACCGCCTGATAAATATAAACACACTGGGGAAAGCACTGGAGATACAGAATGAGTCCCGATCGGAGGGGGCTGATGCGGTGCTGTGCAGTTTTTCCTACAAGGACAACCAGATGTTCCGCCTGGAACTGGTTGACGGAAACCTGGTATCAGGTTCCACATATATGATTGAAAACAGGGGAACAGGGAAAGCTATCGGTGTTACTGCAGGTGGGGATGTTGCTCTGGGAACGGCTGTTAAAGCTGCGGATCAGGTCTGGAGAGCGGAGGATCTGTTCAACGGGTATTTTACATTTACAATAAATGAGGGGAGCCATGCACTTGACAATACCAGTTCATCAGAGAACGGAACGCAAATCAGGTGCAGAACTATTGACAGGTGTTTCGCGCAGCAATGGCAGCCTGTGCACATGACGGGGGGATTTTATAAAATGGTCAACCGTCTTAGCGGTAAAGTCCTTGATAACAAAGACGGGTCGTCCATTGATGGAAACCCGATCATCCAGTATTCAGATTATGCATCGGATAATTATAACCAGCAGTGGAAGTTTGTACCTGCTGAGGCGGTAGGTGTCAACAGGGCTATGAGGAAATCGGAATGGAGACAGTCTGAGGTGATAATTTACGACCTGCGTGGGAGAGTTGCAGGCAAGGGGTTGAAAAAACCTGTTAACAGAGGAGGATTTGTACCTGGAGTGTATCTTGTTGAGCTTGAAAAGGGTAAAAAGATCCTGGGCTGCCGTGTTTTTATGAAATAAAGAAAATTTTCCAAAAATCACGGATCAGGATTTTTAATTGTGATTAAATTAAATTGTACTGTTATCTGTCACTGTAAATAAACCAGACACAAAGGAAGATAAAAGATGGAAAACGAGTATCCATACGCAGATATCTCGATTGAGTATCCGCAAAGAACCGATCGGCTGACGGCATTCTTCAGGTTTTTTCTGGCTCTTCCTGTTCTGATTCTCTACGGGTTATTGACGGGAGTATATGTGGGAAAATGCGGACTGGCTGGTGGTGGATTTCTTTTTCTGCCGGTGTTGCTGGTTATTTT
This sequence comes from Fibrobacter sp., assembly GCA_012523595.1. Classification (NCBI taxonomy): domain Bacteria; kingdom Pseudomonadati; phylum Fibrobacterota; class Fibrobacteria; order Fibrobacterales; family Fibrobacteraceae; genus Fibrobacter; species Fibrobacter sp. The sequence goes on along the minus strand of JAAYIG010000136.1, from coordinate 8,082 downwards.
GTTCAGAAAAAAATATCCCAGAGTGTGGTTTGACTGGATTTATTATCTTTCAAAATTCATGGCGAGAGTGGGTTCTTATCTCTTTCTGCTCCGGGATGAGTATCCGTCTATTGAGGATGAGCAGTTTGTAAAACTGACACTGAGATATCCTGATGCGGAATCGGAACTGCACAGGGGAATGCCCCTTGTAAAGTGGTTTCTGGCTATTCCTCATTATGTGGTTCTGCTTTTTCTCTATATGGCGGTTGTTATTGTGACATTGATAGCCTGGTTTGCCATTCTGTTTACCGGGAAATATCCCAGGGGGATGCATGAGTTTACGGTGGATGTATTCAGGTGGACACTGCGGGTGAATGCATACGCTTTTCTTTTGCTGACAGACAAATATCCGCCTTTCCGGCTGTAAGACGGTACTTATTCCACTGATTGTGAAGAAAGGAAGAACCGTTGCCTCAAGTTTTGCAATGAATACTACTTTCGTCCTGAAGATTGAAATCAGCGGTTTAACTTTCAGGTTCTATATCGATGTTTCAGAGGAGAAGTAACCGATGATGCGAATCCTTCTGGAAAAGTCGGTTATGCACATTCCCCAGACTGGAATGCCTATGTCAATTTTGACAACATCACCTGGACAGATGCTGCTTCACAGAACTGGACTCTCTCCGTGACGACGAATGGGAACGGAACAGTCGAACCGAGTTCCGGCACTTATGAAGCTGGAGAATCAGTGGTATTGACAGCCACACCAGCGGAAGGTTACAGATTTGATCGTTGGGAGGGTGATTTAACCGGAAGTGAGAATCCGGCTACAATTGTCATGCAAAGTAATAGAAATGTGATTGCTGTCTTTGTCAGGATTCCAAAGCCAAACAGAGAGAAAATTGCAATTACTGCCAGACTTTTTGACTCTGAAGGTGCACCGGTTGGAAATACAGAGCCTGTTATGCTCGATGTAACAGTAAAGCTGTTCGACGCTGCTTCTGAAGGGAACCTTCTTTATACAGAGACTTTCCTTACTGCTGATGCCCAGGCAATTGCAGTAGAGCGCGGATACTTTACTGCCCGTCTGGGTGAAGGCACAACATTAGAGGATCTTGCATCAGTAATAACCGGGAATCAAAATCTCTGGGCAGAGATTCAGATAGGTACTGATATACTTCAGAGAGTGCCGCTTACCGGTGCGGCTTATGCTATATCGAATCGATAAGATATTCATAAAGTGGCGTGTGGAAAAACACGCCACTTTTTAAAGCTTATACCCAATTGTGATCTCTGAAAAGGGATTTTCAATTTTACCTGCGGGTTTGTTTTTTAAGAGAAATGTTTCCAGTCCCGTAAACAGTCATATCACTGCATTCCGCTGTTGCCTTGATATTTACAAGCAGGTTGAATGGTATATTTACAAAGTGAACACGTGCGATACCTTTGGCATCGGTCCTGAAACAGGCTCTCAGAACTGAATCATCTTCATCTGTTTCCATGGTCTTTCCTGCAGGGTAGCACTGAAAAGTCCCGGCGTTTGCCTCAAAAGAGATCTCAATACCCTCGATGGGCTTTTTGTTACCATCAACCATGGAAACCTCAACAATTGCCGATCCCACCTCTGCGTCAAGATTGGGATTTTCCCCTATGACTTTCAGTTTGAGGTAGCATGCTGACTGAGAGGGAATATCATCGGCAAATGTAACGGTCTGAAAAAGCAGAAAAGCAGCGAGCAGGATGTATTTCATAGGGCCTCCTTTTCTGTAAATATAATGCATGAAACTATAATGCACTGGTACTTCCTGTTTATCAGCAGTTATACCCTGTGTTGAACATCCGCTGAGCAGTAAAATAACTTGACCGCTTAATATGTCCTTTTGAAAGTGGCATGGTCCGGAAGCCTTATGGTAAAGCAGGCTAGATATATTGCCCTCTGTATCGCAGTATTTTGGCAGAATGATATAGATGTTTTTTAGAAAAAAGTAAGGCTGTACTGAAAGCTTTAAAACAGGAAATAGACCTTTTAGAGATTATGGCAGAGCAGTAATTTTCTATCCTTTAGGATTTAAGACTTGGAAATCCTTTATTTATTCGGCTAATTCTCCGGCAAAAACACCTCCTTCGGCAGCGCCATATACTTCAGGTATCCAATCGAACGAGGAGTATTCAATGTTTTCAGGGCCTTTAATGCATTAGATCTCAACATACTGCTTTCTGCTAAAAGGTAAGATGCGGATATATCTTCAAAGTCAGGTTTGCTCAGCTTTATCTGGGTCACTACCCACAGTGCCGATGCTCTCATGAATTCATCTTTATCTTTCAGCATCTCCATGAGATCCTGTTCTATACCGGTATATCCCAGGTTGTAAAGAGCTTTGAGAGTGTTTCCGCGGATACGGTTGACCGGGTCTTTACGAAAACGAAGTAGAATCGGGATCAGTCGTTTGTTCCCGGTAATCTCAAGAGCCTCGATTGTGTTGGCTCGGACCCTCTTATCGTTGTCGCTCAGCAGGGAGAGGAGAATGTCATGATCGTTCTGGGCGGTGATTTTTCCAAGAATGATTATTGCGGTGGCGCGAATTTTTTCATCGATATCGTGTATCAATTTGACAAGAATAGATTTGATTCTGGGATTATTCTCAAGAAGGCCCAGTATCTGAACGGCTCTGAGTCGCCGCCTTTCGTTCTCACAGAATATATCTTTACCGAGCTCATCAACTACTGGAGAGTCCAGAGATTGCAATATTTTCCCCAGCTTCTGCCTGACATTTATACCAAGATCATTAAAGCAGGCTATAAGGTTTTCCCTGATCAACTGCATGATAGATTCCGAGGTGGCCTTCTTCAGAGAACCGCTAGTGCATTTCAGAAGAACCAGCATGGATGATAAATCCGACAAGGTTCCCTCAGAACCAAGTACCTGAAGACTTTGTGTTACCGTTGAATCGTCCGGGGAAAAGAGATTTTTATGTGCAGATTCTATATCCATACGCTGATCTACAACCTTGATTTATTAAGATTGGATTCCTTGATTTAAAAAAGTTTAATAAAAGGCAATTTGATACCGAGACCGATACCGACCTCGATAAGACACTACTGATATCATATCATACATTCAGATAAATGCAAATTCCTTATTGGCTGGGTTCAGGCATTTATGGAAGAAAGGTAGTCTGCCCTGTTTTCCACATCTGGGATCGAGAAAAAGTAAAATGATAGTCTGTCCCATGGCCTGTCTGGAAAAAAAGACCCCGCAACAAGGGGGGATTGTTGCAGGGTCTGTGCGCTGATATGATTGTTAAAGAAGCGCTATCATCTGAGGATATTCACCACCCGTGTGCAGAACTGCATGTCGGGATTGGAAAAACGGATGAAAAACGCTCCAGAGGAGAGATTGGATGTATTGAAACTCAGGTTGTGTGATCCGGCATTGTATCTACCAGGATTCAATCTTGCTACACACTTTCCGGAAATGTCAAGCAGCTCAAATGTGCCGTTTATGTTTGACGCTGTGGTGATTGTAAATTTCCCGCTTCCTCTGGAGAGAACCGTGATGGGCTTTACTGCCCATGCCCGTTTAGCTGCTATGCCTCTTTCGATACTGCTTCCGCCTAGCGTTTTTATGCTGACATCATCCAGGTAGAGATTTCCGGCAAAAGTCCCTAAATCAAAGACGATTCTGGAATTGCGGTCATCAGCGAGACTCATCGTAAATTCGAATGAGAATGAATCCATCTCTGTGCCTACGGTAAATGTTTTGTATCCGGAATATGTAGTCCATGGCTCTTCGTTTAATCCGATATTTGTCTGTAAATCATAGGGTTCTGAGGCTCTGGCTTTGAATGAAACCAGGTAAGTTTTTCCCTGAGAGATATCAATTCCGACGAATTTGATCTGTCCTTTCCATCCCTCGTCACCATCTTTAGTCATTGTGATGGCAGCCTCGCCGTTTATTACAGAGAAGGTTCCTTCTGCTCCTTCTCCAGCCCAGAACTCCCATCCCTCTTCACCTGCGGAAAAATCACCGTTTGCGACCAGTTCAGCTCCAACTGAGGGACCGTTGTTTGTGAAAGCAGCCGTTATGTTAAGATTTTCGGTTACTGTGATGCTAAGGGGGTTCTCTGATCCTTCGGCACTTCCGCTCCAGTTTAAAAACTCGTTGTTCTCATCGGGGACTGCCGTAAGGGTGATTACTGTTCCCGAATCGACAATAGCCTTATTTGGGGAAATGGTGACAATTCCCCGTCCTGAGGGGATAACAGAAACGCTGAACCTTGTTGCACTGCTTCCTTCACACGCACCATCTACTATTGACTTTGGCCTTACGGAGGTGTTTTTGATGCTGTTGGGGTCAGTTACCGCCACTTCAAGGCCCCAGTCGCGGAGTGTTTCAAATTTGCTGTCTTCTGTCATGTCCATCGATGGACAGTCACTGTTGCCGGGTCCCCATGACCAGGCAAGCCACCCTATCCCGTTTTTCTGGCACTCCTCCATAATGAGTTTGTAGTTAATAACACCGGTACAGGCAGCGGCTGTATTTCCGAATTCTCCCACAATCAATGGCAGGTTCATCTGCACCGATTGAGCGATTTCGTCCTTGATCATCTGATCGCTGTAACCCCATTCCGGAATCCACCACATGTGAACAGAGAAGAGAAGGTTGTGGTCAGGATCAGCGGTGATAAGCTCTGGTCCTACCGCCTGCAGGATATCTATGTCTTTTCCCCACCCCGCACCATCGATTACCAGTGGTACATGTATTCCTGCTGTGCGCATCCTGGTAACTGCCTCTGTGTATCCGGACTTGAAATCGTTATTTGAGACCTGGTTTCCGCACTCGTTTGCAATGTTGACCAGAAGATACTCTTCATGTTTCTGAATAACACTGACGACTTCGGGCTTGACCCACCAATCAACCATTGCTGAGAGCTTACTCCACTCCCCTGTTGCATCGTGCAGCTCTACCATGGGAATCATCTGGTTTGCATAACAGGCAGCTATGGCCTTATCGAACTTATCAACATCACCTGTGGTGACCCAGACTATTCTGACGCAGTTAGCTCCGGTTTTGGCAATTTCAGGGAAACTGGTTCCATTTATATCTGTCCAGACTATCATCTTGTTAATGCCCCGGAGTACAACCTCTTCTCCACAGCGGTCAAAAAGCTGCCTGCCTACTACCCTGAAACCGGGAAGCTGTCCGAAAACGGCAGAAAAAGAGGTCAAAAGAACACATAAGAAGAGGAATCTTTTTGCATTTACAAACCCCATAGGACAGCTCCTTGTGTTTTTAGATGAATTTTTATACCGATCGATTACCTGCTGATTATAGATAATGTAACTTAAAAATAATGGAAAGTTTGTTTTTCAATAACATTTTGTGGTCTATATTGTCCACAGTTTTTATTTTTTCAGGTATAAAAGTTAAGGTAATTCAGGTATTATTAAAGTAACGAGGCGACCTGGAAAGTGAGAGATTTTGTCCACAGCCGGAGGCATATCAGGTGAAACCTGTTTTTGAATACCTGGACTACAGAGATTTTCTTAAAGATCACTATGATCATAACAAGAAAAACCGTTTCTTCTCCTTTCGTTATATTGCTGCGAAAACAGGTATAGATGCCAGCCTGTATGCAAAGATCTTAAACAAACAGCGACATATAAGTACTGCTAAAGTGGCTGAACTTTGTGACTTTTTAAAACTGAAGAGAACAGAAAAGAAGTATTTTGAACTTCTGGTCCGTTTCAACAGGGCCAAAACGACCGAGGAAACCAGGCTCTATTTTGAAAAAATGCTATCTTTACGGGACTCACCTGCGGTTCTGCTGGAAAAAGATAAATACGATTATTTTCTGAACTGGTATAATGCTGCACTAAGGGATCTGATCAAGATCATACCATTTACGGGAGATTATAAGGACCTTGCCCGTCGTTTATGCCCTGAGATAACTGAAGTACAGACAAAAAAATCGGTACAGCTTCTTGAGAAGCTTGGCTTGATATTCAGAGACAGCGATGGTGTATGGCGATTGACTGATGATTTTATCAGAACCGATGGTAAAATGGCGGCTTTAGCAGTGAGATCTTTTCAGAAAGAGATGTGCCGGCTGGGGATGGAGTCAATTGAAAGGATTCCAAAAGAGCAGCGTGATATTTCAACAATCACTGTAAGCAGTTCTAAAGCCTGTATGGAACTGATCAGGGAAAGACTGGCTGAATTCAGAAGAGAGATTCTGCAGATAATCTCTGAGGATGAGGGTATGGAGGAGGTCTATCAGTTGAACTTCCAGGTCTTCCCGCTTACCTGCAACAAATGGAAAAAAGAATGAATTTGAGATTGCTGATTGTCTTTTTTTCTGTTATCCCTCTGCTCAGTTGCTCTCTCCCGACAGCCGGAGGAAGCGGGACCGAGACTATAAATACCTTTGTCGCCCTGGCATCCGGCGCGCCTGCATCCGGTGCAGTTGTGAAAGTGATCGATGCAGAAGGTTGGATGGACAGTATCTGCAGAGAGGCCAATCCTGTACTTGACAGCGCAGTTGTTGACAGAGGTGGATTTTTATCCCTTAAAGCGAGTCGCTCCCGCATTGTCAATATTCAGATTGACAGGGGCACGGAGGGACGTTTTCTGCGATTTGTCAGCGCAGGACAGTTTGACGGCGATACTCTGTATCTGGACTCCGTATTCACCATGAGCGCGACTGTCAATCCTGCTGAAGCAGAAAATCTCTCGTTCAGGTTGTCCGGAACCACTTATCAATCTTCAGCTCAATCACCGGGCAGGATCACTCTTTCCGGGATACCATCAGGAGCTTACACTCTGATTGCATTAGGAAACCCGACAAACTGGCGTCCATTGATTCTTCGGGGGCTGAACATGAGCTTCCAGTCCAATCTCTCTGATACACTGCAGATCTCATTTGAGAATCTGCTTATCGATGACTTTGAAACGGGAATTGGCCCGACTACTATCAGTAATCTTTTCCGGGGTATAACCTGGTATACCTATTCCGATGCGGGCGCGAAGGGATGGGATGTCGAAAAGAGGATGTGGACTGAGATTTCCGATACGTTTGAGACCCCGGGTAATTCCTCGATAGAAGTTGGTTCTGCCGATGATGGCCGGGGTGGTAAAGCAGCCTTGTTCGAGGTATCTCTTGATCGCTCAATTAACCCACCCTGGGCAGGAGCAGGATTTTACCTTGTCTCCTCAGGGAAAACAGGTGTTGACCTGAGCGAAATGGAATCGATTTCTTTCCGGGCAAGGGGCAGGGGCAATCTTACAATAAGGTTGGAAACAGCAGCTTACGACAGTATTGGTTCCGGGCACTCGCAATTCAGTGCAATCGTAAACCTGACCGATTCCTGGCAGGTGCATACAATTCCGGTCAGTTCACTGTATCTGATCATGCCACTCGATTCATCACAGCAGTTTATCCCCTGGAAGGTCGCTTCTGAATCGGTTAATAAGGTAGAGTTTGAGTTTGCTGCCGGGGACAATCCTGATGACCCCTTAGAACTTTACCTTGATGATATTTATCTCAACGGGGTGACAGCAGATGTCTTTCTGCGGGATTAAATGGTCTTGATTTAGTGAAATCATCTTAACCAGGTTAATCTGTGGTCAGTTGTTGTTAGGGACGGACCATCTTTTCCTTTCCACCAGGGACGGACCATCTTTTTAAAAACAGTTGCAACATGATCTGTTATGACTGCACGACCGTTATGCAATCATCATTGATCGCCATTACTTTAGGGTATTCTCGGGATTAAATTATTCAGTAGACTATTCTCTGCAAGTAGGATATATAAGAACCCCTGCTTTTAATGGATCCTTTATTCACAGACAGGACTTTTGGCTGGATTCTAAAAAGTTTAATTCAATTTGGCCCTATGCAGAGCAGTACTCCTCCACTTCAGGAGCACCTTGCTTCACAAGAACAGCAATTGGAGGAATGGTCGTTTTGAGAAATCTGGCAATGACAGATAAAGGTATGAGCTCCTGCTCATGGGATTGATAGCAGAATTCAGCTCGTGCCTTCGACCGCTTGTCTTTCCTTCCCCGTTTCATCAGTTCTTCAAGGGAAATGCTGTAAGTCT
>JAAYIG010000135.1 GCA_012523595.1 Fibrobacter sp. | reverse complement strand
CCCATGGGGGAAGGGTTCCAATTATTGGAAACACTATTGCAATTACATAAACTATGCAGTTATATTATTTGTAGCATTAAATACACCTGCACTATATACCAGTTTACACAAAAAATTCCGCACACCCAATAACAACAAAAAAAGGGTCCGCAACACTTACTGTCACGGACCCTTTCGGGCTGACCACAAAAGACATTGACTCTTAATTCTTGCCTCGGCCAGCTAAGTACAAGAAATAGACCCAATGCCATGACGTTCTTCTATTATAATTTAATTATATGTTTCATGCAATAGATTTTTAACACTTTTTATGACTATTATCAATCTCTGTGCCAATGAAAATATCAGATACCCAATAGAATTACCGATCTATCAGAACAATTATTTCCTTCGATCACACAATTCATTACCACATGCCGCTACCCAGTCAGTTCTTGTCTAGTTAATGTGAAACCGCTTCACGCTTAAGTAGTACTGTGTGTAGTATTTAGGTGGTATTTAATCGATTAAACGGGGATAATAAGGCAGAAAATAAAAAGCCCTAAAATCGCCATTTCTTTGCTGTTTTAGCCGATTTTAGGGCATATTTTAAGCTGGTCAGGAGGGACTTGAACCCCCGACCCGGTGGTTAACAGCCACCTGCTCTTTTTAAAATATTGCCTTAAATCGCTCAATTTCAGCATTTTTAACTTCCCTGCTGTGAAACCTGTTTCACAACCGCTTCACATTCCGATTTTTTGAACTGTACCAGCCCTAAAGATTTCTTATTATTCCGGTGGTAGTAGTTGGCCAGCATATTAGTGTTCCAGCCTGCTACATCCATCACAGCTCTTTCAGGAGTGCCGGCATCAACCATGTCAGTTGCTGATATATGCCTTGTATCATGGAAACGAATATCAGGCCTTCCAGCATCTTCCTTGACTGTCTTCCATGCTCTCTTGAAATCCCCCAGGGATACAACCTTGTAATTTTCCCCGGCCCGGTTTTTCCGGTCCCCTTTTATGATCCTGCAGAAAACCGGTTCCTCTGGTTTCCCTTCCTTTTTGCGCTTCACAAAAAAATCGATCATATCCGGGGGAATAGGTTTATCTGTCCCTCTGTCGTTTTTGGTTTCTCCGTTGTGTACCCGGATGCACTTTGAAAACAAGTCTATGTCCTTTACCCGCATATTTACAAGCTCCGATTTTCTAACCGGCACTTGCAATGCGAAATTCAGGGCATCGGCAATGTGTACAGTTCTGGGATTATTCCGGGCTGTTTCAACCAGATTATTTTTTTCATCCAGTGATAAAGAAATATCTCTGGGAATCTCTTTTATTTCCGGAAATCTGGTTTTGGTAATCGGGTTTCCCTTTACCATTCCCAAAGAATAAGCCACTTGATAAGCCGCTCTTACAATCTCTATCGGCCTGTTAATAGTTGCCGCTGATTTCTTTGCATTCCTGAGAAGCTTTATATATGCCTCAAATCGATCTGCAAAGCCAACCAGTGAAACGCTGTTGAATTCATCACGCAACCGGATAACCTTCCTATCATATTCAGGGCTGAAGGGT
>JAAYIG010000134.1 GCA_012523595.1 Fibrobacter sp. | reverse complement strand
CCCATGGGGGAAGGGTTCCAATTATTGGAAACACTATTGCAATTACATAAACTATGCAGTTATATTATTTGTAGCATTAAATACACCTGCACTATATACCAGTTTACACAAAAAATTCCGCACACCCGATTTTTAACTTAGGAACTCTGAGGTAAGAACCTCGGAGATGAAAATATGACCCAATTATCAGTTCATTAATTCACCTCTGTCCATCATCTCAATCAAAATCATAACTCAAACCATCAAATCACCATTTGATCTTCGATATAATCCATTACTGAAATACTTCCGAGTCTTATACCACTGTCTCATCTCTGGGGTAAAATGAACTTAAATCTTTAAATCACCAATTCTCCTCTGAGATCAACCCAACACCGAAAAACATCCTGATTTATTACCAGTGATTTTCTCTTTTCATAACTCTATAAACACAAGACCACACTCTCAGGCTGATTCAAAAAAGGGGGAATACTTTCCCCAATAATTCCTTTATCCGATAATCCCAGTTTTTATTTATAATCACTCTTTATCAACTTACAATTAAACACACCTTTTTCTGTAAATACTCTTACCAGATAGCTCCCATTCCTCAGATTTCTTATATCCACATCTTTCGATTCTGCTTTGTCTATGATACTCTTCACCAGAACACCGGCCATATTGTAGACCTCAATTTTTTTCACCCTTTCATACGCAGATATCGACATTCTACCGGTTACCGGATTAAGATGAATATTCTTACCGTCTGCACTGACCTGCTGTTGCTTTACCGCAGTATAACCTCCCTCCCCCTGCACAAACAGTAAAGTTGTCTTATAGCCCTTTAATGCAGCTTTCAACTCCGGATCTACATCATAGGAATCATCGTCCTCCGCATTATTAAAGGCCCATTTGAAGTCACCACCATCAACCCGCCCGGCATATTTCATGACCTTTGCTCTGGCATCCTCCGGAACATCAGCAGTGTATGTGTACATTAAAGAAGGATCAGTATCGAAATTGTTGTATGTGTTTTCTCCGTAGGCCGATTTAACAGATCCACTGACTTTTTCATCTCTGCTTGTCGCAACATAAGCATCAAAGTCCGTTGTAGAACTGATCATTCCTGGAATATTATAGTCCGGGCTCTGATCTCCATAGGGAACAAAACGCTCCTGACCGGATATAAAATTATTGAAAGCCTTTATCATCCCACCATCCTCCTTGGAGAATGTTGGCTTATTTTTGTAATCATTTCCTGAACCATCCCACACATCACTGCCCTGCATTGAAATCAGGATCGGATATTTGCAATTGCGAAAGTAATTGGCCTCTACAAAAACCGATGAACCTTCGGTTGCTCCCACTCCATATTTTGAAATACCATCATAATAGTTGTTGTAAACATGTGCGGAATAAAAGCGGACACGAGGATGACGGGAATCGGAGTGATCATACCAGTTATGATGATAGGTTATAAATAAACCGGATGTAGTTCCTTCACTCAAGCCCAGAAGGTTGCTTTTTCCACTATCCCAGAAATGATTGTAGGAAAACGTCACATAAGTTGATTTCTTACAATCCAGAGCTCCATCACCCTTGGCCTGATCAGCATCACTTCCCGCATCTCCATAAAAGAAGTCACAGTTATGGACCCAGATATAATCATTATTCTGCTGCAATCCAACATTATCTCCCTCACCACTATTGTTGTTCATAAATCCAATATTCCGGATCTCAATATTGGTTGCGTTTTTAATTCGAATACCCCACCCATCTGCAACTGCATCATTGCCTATCCCCTCAATGGTTATATAACCCGATGCATTGTTCTTGTTTTCTATTACAATATCTCCGTTATACATATAGGATAAATCAGTAATCTGCCCTATCAATCGAACGATCAATGGACGGGTATCTTTGCCCTTTTTAAACCCATCGAGAATTGTCTGCAGACCAACACAGGGATTTTCTGTAGCCCCCGTCACATCGAGGGAAACAGTGTTTTTATTACCTTCGGTGATATATAACACCACCGCTCCGTCTTTAGGTGTTCCGTCAGCCTTGTAGGCTCCCGGGATTCGTCCATTCCAGAAAGCAAAACCTGAGCGGTCATGAGCTTTCACAGTCAGGGGACCCGATACAACTGCTTCCCCTTCCACTCCCGAAATGACAGGTACCACTTTGATAGTGTAAGTCCCGGCCTTGAGACCGGGAATATCGGCGCGGAAATATGAACCATAGCCGCGTATCAATTGATCATCAATTTTCCGGTCAGTTACTCCCTCTCCACTGTAGTACACATTGTACCTTTGGGCACCTGCAACTGGCGTCCATTTGATAAAAACCGACTCCAGCCATCCTTCAGATTCGCTTATTACCGCCGGCTGGGCAAGGAGATAAGCCGAAAACAACAGAACAATCAATGATGATTTTTGACTTCTCATAATTTCCCCCTTCTATGTTGGAATTACAAAAAGATTGTAACCAAAATATAATGAATAATATGTAATTATGCACAATTAAAATAATTATAAGGTGAATTATCTCATTTTTTGTAACCAAAGTAATTATCCTACGGGACTAACCAGACTCCGTAATTCATCTCTGGGGTGAATTTCTGACTCGCATTAAGCGTTTAAGTCACTGTTTCACCCCAAAGGTGAAACAATAACCTTAAAAAAAAGAATTCTTACCATTTCAGGTTTTCCGGTAAATCCTTTCAATACATCTGAACGCAGAATATACAGATAATTTGAGGAATCTTTGATTGACTCAAGTTTACGCAGGTTCAATTAGACATACTGTTTAAGCATCCTGGTATGTCTTAATCCATACCTCATCACAATCAACGCGGGGATTTTAGGTCGTATACTGAGTTTTACCAAAGAGTAAACCGCAGTACTACAGTCCTAAAAATAAAAAACTTTTCAATTTAATTGTTTAAGTCACAATTTCACCCCAGAGATAAAGATGCCCCTGGGATATTAATTCTCCAGCCTTCCTGCTCCCCCGATAAACGAGTCTCGATCTCTCCAAAAACCTCCTCGATCCTCCTGGTCTCCGCTCCTGCTTTTCGGCCAAGCTCTATTATGGCTCTGCCGAAAATCTCACCCTCATTTCTTCTTGAGTGGTTTTCTATATCGACAGCATAAGCGGATTTGGTACTGGCCGGCGCCTTTTCTATTATCTCCCAGATCCTTCCCTCAGCATCAGGGAAAACCGGAGCATCGGGGGTTCTTTTGATAACCTCCACCGTCTCATGAAGAATATCCCTTGTCATCTGCTTTAAAGCAGCGTCAGCCATGATTTCACCCAGCGTTTTTCCGGTATAAGCATTCATCAGGTTTACAGCCACATTGAACATGTATTTCTGCCAGATTGCCGGGTAAGGATCCTCAACCCACTTGACATCAAGGTAAGTTTTATCGATAATCTCATCAAGCAGAGTAATAAGTTTCTCCGGCCTGTGATCCTTGCGCATCGGGTCGGCGCCGTAAACCAGCGGGCCGGAAAAATAAAAATTACACTCCCCGTCGCCGGTCTTCCGCCCTCCGATGTAAATGCATGATGGAAATACCAGACCCGTTTTCAGATTTTTCCTTACCCGCTGGTAAATATCAAAACCATTCATGACAGGAATAACCATCATGTCCGGATTACCAATGTCTGAAAGCTCTTCAGTTACAAGCGGTAGATCGTATGCCTTGACACATAGAAGGACAGCATCCGGAACCGGTGCTTCCCTTAGCGAGGGATATACCCCGCTGGGGCGGCAACAAATAACTCTCTGATCGGGCAGCTTGAGCTCAAGACCGTTTTCAAGTATTGCTTTCCGATGATTACCGCGTGCTATGAAATGAACACGATAGTCCTCTCTTTCGTGCAGCTTCCCGCAAAGCATTCCTCCAACACTTCCGCCCACTCCACCTATACCAAAAACACAGATATTCACACACAATCCTTTTCACATAGCATCAAATAAATTTCCCATCACAAAACTCTGTATGCTCTCTAGTCCGATTTGGTATCGGAATCGGAATCGAGTTTAAAATAAATCTCTCTTTCCTTTTAAAATCAAGGATAAGCATTTCTTGATCTAATCAGTTTAATCATGGCATGATAGAACAAAGATCACAGTACATCGATACCGAGATTCCGATACCGACCCCGATAAAGGCGTTATGAAGTTAAATCAGCCTCTCCGGTTGATCTCACAAGAAGAGTTGTCGGGAGTCCTGAAAGAAGGGAACTTAAAGAGCTTTGAAAAACCTCTGCTGTGGAAAGATCCGGTACCTCAAACCCGATAAAAATTACCGTGGCATTGGAAGAGTGCAAGCGTACAAGCTTCTCAAAAGGCTCTCTGGAACAAATTATCTCAACCGCAATATTCATCCTCGATGATTCCACCAGATCGTTCAGTTCTTTTCTTGCTTTCCCTATCTGACTCTCATCCTGCACAATCCTCAGGATACGAATTGATGTTCCGGACCACCCCGAATCCCGTGATATCAGATAAGCAAGAATCATCATCAGTGACCCATTGCGCTCCCCCCGCCACCAGATATCGATTTTACGCTTCTTCTGATGGTGTCCGGGAAGTCCGCCATCATGCACAAGAACGATACTCATTTTGAGAAGAGTTGCGGTTTGTAAAGAATGAACAAATGCCGGAGCACGTGACGGATCACTGGACCATCCAAACATCACCAGGTTCGGTTTGATCGGCCCTATCGATGTTGCCTGGAGAAACTGATTCAGTCCGAGATCGAAATCCGGAGTAACAAGCACCTCCGGAAACGCCCTGATCCTGTTTTTCTTGACAAACTCATTGAGCACATTAAGATACTCCTGCCTCTCCCTGATCTTCTCCTGCAAATTACCCTGCACCAGAGCCGCCAGAGTCACAATTCCACGGCCACTTCCAAGCCAGTCTGCATATTTCGTGAGTGTCAATCTGTTCTGAGGATTTCCTGAAAACACCACTATGGTCGGACGCCAGTTTTTAGGATGAACCGGAAGTTGTGCGAGAGTAAAAAGATTATCCCTGGTCCTGGAGTAGAAAAACCCCCTGCGTGAATCACCGAATGATGCCGTAAGGATAAACTTACGCACATAGACAAACAATCCGCCTACAATCGCAACCGCGACCAGAGCAGCAACAGCATCCACCAGAAATGCCGCGGCAAAACAGCTTACTGCTCCTATTAGCGCGGGAAACCAGTGAAAAAGTTTGAATCTGGGTCTGAAAGAGGGGTTTCTGCTGAATGATTCCGTAAAAGCCGCCAGATTGGTTATCCCATAGGTCCACAAAAACAGCATAGTCACTATGGAAGCCACCATGTTAAGGGCTCCGCCCTCACCGCCTCTACCGGCAAAATAAATCACCAGAAGTGAAATTATTAGAGTCAGCCAGAGAGCCCTTTTGGGTTCGCCGGATCTGGAAACCCGCGCAAAAAAGTTAATCGGTTTTAACAACCCGTCCTGACCCAGCGATTGTAAAATCCTCGGAGCACCCATTAGAGAACATATAGTACTGGAAAGCGTAACACTGAAAAATCCCAGCACCACCAGAAATCCGGTGTAAAATGGCGCTAAACCTATGAGACTCTGATATGGTTGTTCGATCAGAGCATCACGGGAGATCGATCCCCCCATAAGCAGAATCTGGCCTGTGTAAATTACCAGGGCGGCTCCAATTGCACACAAAGTACCCAGAGGAATGGAGCGGGTTGGGTTTTTCAGTTCACCTGACATGTTTACTCCCGCCATGATTCCGGTCGCCGCTGGAAAATAAATAGCGAAAAGCTGCCAGAAAGAAAATTTACTTTCAGTGAACCCGGTCAGGTTTGCATCAAACAGAGCACGATCAAACTTGAGGGCCGCTCCGCCTAAAAATGCCAGTATGGAAAGTCCCAGAATGGCCATGATCACATGCTGGACCTTTATTGCCCAATCAGCACCTTTCTGGACTATTACAAAAAGAATTATAACAACTGTAAATGAAATAATCAGGTAGTATGGCTTAAGCACGGGTATGGTCATTATTAAAGCTTCTGTAAACCCAAGCACATAAAAAGGCACAGAGAGTGCCTGAGCCATAAAAAACACCAGACCGATCGTCGCCCCGAATTCCGGACCCAGTGTTCTGGAAATCAGAAAATATGCCCCACCGCCCTTCACTTCGGTATTGGTCGCGATAGCGGAAATAGACAGACCAGTGGTGGTAGTTATCATCTTGGCGATAAAGAGGATCAAGATCGCCTGAATGATACCGGCATGACCCACCACAAACCCCGCACGCATAAACATTATGACGCCGAAAATGGTGAGAATAGAGGGAGTGAAGACACCGGAAAAAGTGGAAAACTTCTTTTGCTCCCCAGCCGCGCTTTTATCTCTTTGCAGCTTTATGACAGGAGCAGGGGCAGTTTGGGTATTAAGAGACATAAAATAAGTATAGATTACGGAAACAGGCGGGGAAACTATCTTATTCGGCCAAATATCTCCCTGCTCTCTGTTGCAGAACAAGCATGCTTTATAGAATTCAACTTCCGGTCTTAAGTTTTACCGGATGATAATGGACATAAACCCTGCGAAGCATGTCCATCCGTTTTAGAAGATGCTCCTCCACTGCATCAGCAATCTTGTTTCCTTTGTAAATACTCATAGAGCCATCCACCCCCACGGTTATATTCACTACAAAGTAGGGACCGAACCTGTGGGCATGAATACTCTCTATCTGCTTGATTCCGGGAAACCTCGAAAGATGCTGCCGGATCTGAGTGTCGATCTCCTGACTGGGCACGGTATCCATTAGTTCAGCACTCGATTCCCGAAGCACATCTATTCCTGTTTTAGTGACCAGAATCGCCACTATGGCCCCTGCCAGGGGATCAACCCAGGGGATACCTGCCAATCCAAATAGAATACCAATTGATACTCCGCTTGAGGCGAAAATGTCATTACGATGATCACGTGCCAGTGCTGAAATTGCAATACTGCCTGTTTTGTCTGCGGCATTCCTTGCTTTTATTATCAAAACCATCTTTAATACAATAGTAAACAAGGCTACTATGAGGGTAAATCCCCGAACAGGATCACTCTCTATGGTGCCAATCAACATCCGGAAAGCTGTGTTTACAGAATCCCAGAAAATCGCCAGACCGGTAGTGATTACAAATGCACCTACAACAAGAGCTGCGATACTCTCGAACTGATGATGACCGTAGGGATGTTCCGGGTCTGCAGGTTTACCGGAGAAGACAACAAATATCCGCACCACTATAAAGTAAACAACATCGGAAAGCGAGTTTACTCCATCGGCAAGAAGGGCCTGGCTGTGGCCGATTATTCCTGATGAAAGCTTAAGGAGTGCCAAAATCGCATTAGCCCAGAGACCAAGACTGACCACCTGCTCTGTACGAAGTTGGCGAACTCTGACATCCTCATCATTAATTGTAGAGAGAAGATCAGTTTCTATCTTATGCTCAGGATCCCTGTTTTCCATCTGTGTTCCTGTCTGATATATCTCTTCAGGCAATATACATTTTAAACCGGATTGTAAACCTGCCATTGTAAAAACATAGAAAACATCACACAATCAAACTACCAAGGGTTATAGGCTGAAGAATAAATCCTTCTGGTTACAGACTTACTGTAATTTTTAACGACATTAATAAATTTTTTAACATCATTATATTTTTTTGCTTATATTATGGTTACATTAATTTTGGCGAATTCCTGAAAAACATCTTCTCTTAAAAGGAGTAATTATGAAAACTACCAGGGCTTCTTTCTTCTGGTTGCCTCTCTTATGCCTGATTTTTCAGGGCACCTTATCCGCTCAGGATCTCTGTCAGCCGGTAGGATGGGCTACGCAAAACGGCGGTGTCACCGGCGGAGGCAATGCTGCACCTGTAACAGTATCAAATTACAATGATTTGAAAAGCGCCCTCACTTCAAGTTCCAACAAAGTAGTCTACATCAGCGGCACCATCAACATCCCCTCTGGCGGAAGAATTACTATTCAGGACCAGAGCGGCAAATCGATCATAGGACTGCCGGGCTCCAAACTGGTGTCTTCAGATATGACTGCAAGCGGTTCAGGTATTTTCTACATCAAAAGATGCTCAAATTTTATT
The DNA here is from genome assembly GCA_012523595.1 of Fibrobacter sp. Taxonomy (NCBI): domain Bacteria; kingdom Pseudomonadati; phylum Fibrobacterota; class Fibrobacteria; order Fibrobacterales; family Fibrobacteraceae; genus Fibrobacter; species Fibrobacter sp. The sequence continues at coordinate 1,042 of JAAYIG010000134.1, read as the reverse complement.
ATGCGTAATCTGATTCTGGAAGGCCCGGGTGCTTACGATACCGATGGTTACGATAACTTGTGTATCGATGCGTGTACCAATTTCTGGGTTGATCATTGTGAGTTTCATGATGGGTTGGATGGAAACTTCGATATCAAAAACGCCTCCGATTTCATCTCTGTAACCTGGTGTACTTTCAGCTACGAAAAACCTCCAAAATCTGGAGGATCAGGTGGTTCTAATGACCACCGGTACTCAAACCTGATCGGTTCCTCGGATGGAGCAACTCAGGATGAAGGCAAACTGAATGTTACATTCTATTACTGCTGGTGGGGTGAAGGTGTAAAGGAGCGTATGCCCAGGATGAGATTTGGGAAGCTGCACATGGTAAATAGTCTCTTTTCAAGCAGTGTTGCCAATAACTGTATTCGCGCCGGTTACAAGGCAAACATTCTTGCGGAAGGCAACTATTTTGACAATCAGAAAAAGCCAATCGATGAATACGATAAGGATTACACCGCTATCAGGGCGGTTAACAACTACGGAGCATCTGATCTGATTAAAAACACAGCATTTACCCCGCCTTATTCCATCACTGTCGCGAACCCGACAACCATTGTCACCCCCATAAAAAACTGTGCCGGGGCTACTCTTTCCGATCCCACTGGCTGCTCCTCATGCGGAGGAGGCCAGGTCAATCAGCCACCTTCAGTATCAATTACTTCACCGGCTAACAATGCCTCTTTCAATGCACCGGCAACAATCACCATCAATGCCAATGCAAGTGATCCCGATGGAAATGTCTCCAAAGTTGAATTTTACAATGGCAACACCCTTCTTGGAACCGACAACTCATCTCCTTACTCATACACATGGTCAAATGTTGCGGCAGGCACTTATACTATCACCGCCAAAGCCACCGATAACAAAAACGCAAGCAAAACGTCTTCAGAAATCACCATAATAGTTAATGATCCCTCTGTTCCCTCCCTTACCGCAACCTCAAACACAACTCAGGCAGTTGACAGCGGATCAGCCATAACCCCGATTGTTTTTACCTGGG
>JAAYIG010000133.1 GCA_012523595.1 Fibrobacter sp. | reverse complement strand
TCGTTTATGGACTGGTGCAGGTTGGAATCGTTCGCTGACATTTCTCCTATCCTTTCTGCTTGTGAATCAGGATCATGCATTCAATTGATTTCCTTTTCAAAAGTCATGCCACGGGATGTTTTCAGGGGAGCGAACTGAACTTACATTGGAACACCTATTGCAACACTTAAATATTCAGTTAGAAAAATCTGCATTGTAGTTTTCTGAGTAATCCAGACTGGGGGTGAGTGGAGATGGAGTTTGACGGGAGAAAGCGGGTTGTTATCGAGAATCTGCAGCCATCTCTGGAGTGCGGGCGGTACCCGGTCAAGAGATGTGAGGGGGAGTTGGTAGAGGTAAGAGTTGATATTTTCTGTGACAGTCATGATGAGCTGGGTGCAGTTCTTCTCTTCCGCAGAGAGGAGCAGGCGGATTGGGAGAGTCTGCCCCTTTATCATAAAGGAAATGACAGGTGGGAAAACGCTTTTGTTGTCTCTGAGCCTGGGAGGTATTTTTTTACTGTCCGGGCGTGGGTGGATCATTTCGCAACCTGGCAGCATTTTCTCACCAAAAAGTTTAATGCCGGTCAGGACATAAGTGTTGACCTGAAAGTAGGTTCGATTCTTCTTGAGCAGGCCTCAAGGAGAGTTCCTTCTGAGTTCTCCGTCCCTCTTCTGGACCGTGCCCGTGATCTTCTCTCAGCCTCCGAGGCTGCAGCAGCGGTTCTTCTTGCTACGGACAAAGAGATAACCGCCATGATGAGTCTATACCCGGATCTTTCCCTTGCCGTGGAGTACTCTCCTGCACTTGAGATTCAGGTGGATTCCAAAAAGGCAGTTTTCAGTACCTGGTATGAACTCTTTCCCCGCTCCACCGGTTCCGGCTCTCATGGTACTTTCCGGGATTGTGAGCGGAGACTTCCTGAGATTGCCGCTATGGGTTTTGATATCCTCTATCTTCCCCCCATTCATCCCATAGGATTTACAAACCGTAAAGGCAGAAACAACACCACTGTCTCGGAGGAGGGTGATCCCGGGAGTCCCTGGGCAATAGGTTCTTCTTTCGGGGGACATAAGGACATTGAGCCGCAGCTTGGGAGCATGGAGGATTTCGTGGGACTTATAAACGCCGCCGCCTCCTATGGAATCGAAGTAGCTATGGATATCGCGTTTCAGTGCTCCCCTGACCACCCCTATGTAAAGGAACATCCGGAATGGTTCAAGACGCGGCCCGATGGAAGCATCCAGTATGCGGAGAATCCTCCCAAGCGTTACGAGGACATAGTTCCCTTTGATTTTGAGTGTGAGGAGTGGAGATCGCTCTGGGAGGAGCTTGAGAGTGTAGTACTTTTCTGGATTGAAAAGGGGGTAAGGATTTTCCGCGTGGATAATCCTCATACCAAACCATTTGCATTCTGGGAATGGCTGATTTCCAGGATAAGAAAGCGCTACCCTGAGGTGATTTTTCTCTCGGAGGCATTCACCAGGCCAAAAGTGATGTATCGTCTGGCCAAAATAGGGTTTAACCAGTCCTACACGTATTTTACATGGCGCAACACAAAGGAGGAATTGACAAACTACTTCAATGAGTTGACAAAAGGATCTCATGTGGAGTACTTCCGTCCAAACCTCTGGCCCAATACCCCCGATATCTTACCGGAGTATCTCCAGATTGGTGGAGTCAAAGCCTCCGCGGTACGTCTGGTGCTTGCCGCCACACTCTCCTCAAGCTACGGAATTTACGGTCCGGTCTTTGAGAACGGGGTTGTTGATGCTCTCCCCGGTACAGAGGAGTACAGGGATGCTGAGAAATATGAGATAAAGAACTGGGCGGAAAAGAAAGATGGAGAGGAGTTGAGAAGTCTGATAAAGAGGGTGAATCAGGCCAGACGCGAGAACCCGTCACTTCAGCAGATAAGGAATCTGCGTTTCTATTCGGTTAATAATGAGTATCTTCTGTTCTACGGTAAAGCAACATCTGATCTGTCAAATGTTGTCCTTGTGGTCGTCAATCTGGATCCTTTTCATCCTCAGAGTGGCACACTGAAGCTTCCTCTGCAGGATCTCTCTGTCTCCCCCGGGCAGCCTCTTTTTCTCGATGATCTTCTAAGCGGGGAGCGTTTTGTGTGGAGCGGAGAACGGAGCAGAGTCACACTGGATCCACAGAGGTCTCCTGCCCTTCTCCTGAGTGTCCAGCGTCAGTTGAGGCAGGAGGGGCAGTATGAGTATTACTGATGGGGGCGGGATGAGGAGAAACAGGTGGAAGCAGAGGGCCTGTAATGGTATACCAGAAGAGCAGTGATATAAGACAGGAGAAGCTTCCCGAGGAGTCTCTCTGGTACAAGGATGCAATCATTTACGAATTGCATGTGCGTGCTTTTCGTGACAGTAACGGTGATGGGGTGGGGGATTTCCGGGGGCTTACCGAGAAGCTGGATTATATCGAGGGGCTTGGTGCCAATACTATCTGGCTTTTGCCCTTTTATCCCTCTCCATTGCGTGATGACGGTTACGATATCTCCGATTACTTTAATATTCATCCGGACTATGGAACCCTGCGTGATTTCCGCAGTTTTCTCAGGGCGGCTCACAAGCGGGGTTTAAGGGTTATTGCGGAGTTGGTGCTTAACCACACCTCATCTGACCACTCCTGGTTTCAGCAATCAAGGCGAGCCAAACCAAACACTCGCCGTCGAAACATGTATGTCTGGAGTGATACTCCGGACAGGTACAAGGATGCCCGTATCATATTCAAAGATTTTGAGTCGTCAAACTGGAGCTGGGACCCGGTGGCGAAGGCTTATTTCTGGCATCGTTTTTACTCTCATCAGCCGGATCTCAACTTCGACGAACCGCTGGTACATAAGAATCTTTTCAGGGTAATTGATTTCTGGTTTTCGATGGGGGTTGACGGGCTGAGGCTTGACGCGGTCCCTTATCTTTACGAAAGAGAGGGGACTAACTGTGAGAATCTTCCCGAAACTCACAATTTCCTGAAAAAACTGCGGGCACATGTTGATGCCTCTTTCAGCAACAAAATGTTTCTGGCCGAGGCCAACCAGTGGCCTGAGGATTCGGTGGCTTATTTCGGGGATGGCGATGAGTGTCACATGTCATTCCATTTTCCTCTTATGCCACGGATGTTTATGGCTTTACAGATGGAGGACAGTTTTCCCATAGCCGATATTCTGCGCTCTACTCCACCCATACCGCAGATCTGCCAGTGGGCGCTTTTTCTGCGCAATCACGATGAATTGACACTGGAGATGGTGACTGACGAGGAACGTGACTACATGTACAGGGTGTATGCCAAGGATACCAGGGCAAAGATTAATCTGGGGATCCGCAGGCGTCTGGCTCCTCTTTTGTCAAATGACCGCAGGAAAATCGAACTGATGAATATTCTCCTTTTTTCTCTTCCTGGTACTCCGATTATTTACTACGGCGATGAGATAGGGATGGGGGATAATTATTACCTGGGGGACAGAAACGGGGTACGTACACCGATGCAGTGGGGGCCTGACCGCAATGCGGGGTTCTCAGAGGCAAATCCCCACAGGCTCTATCTGCCGGTAATCATAGATCCGGAGTATCATTTCGAGGCCTTAAACGTACGCAACCAGGAATCGAGTATCTCCTCTCTACTGTGGTGGATGAGGGGGGTAATTGCGATGCGCAAGAGGTTCAGGGCTTTCAGCAGGGGCAGCTTTGAGATTATCTCAGGTGACAACCCGCGGGTTTTTGCCTACTGCCGTCAGTACGAAGATGAGATTATCCTTGTGATAGTAAATCTTTCCAAATTCAGCCAGGTTGTTAATCTGGAAATGCCAAAGTTTGCGGGTCTTGTTCCCGAGGAGGTGTTTGGGAGAACTATTTTCCCTATCATTAAGGAGGGTCCTTATATGGTGATTATGGGACCCAACGATTATTACTGGTTATTGCTTGGAAAGAGCCGTGAGGAGATCGGAATAGCTGAGGAGTTGATGCCGTCGATGAAACTTAAAAAGAGCTGGGAGACAATTTTCAGCGGTAAAAGCCGTCAGGTGCTGGAGGAGAGGCTTTTCCCCCGTTATCTGGTGCAATGCCGCTGGTTTTCATCAAAGACAAGAAAGATTGAGGTGGTTAAAATTGTCAGAGACATCTGCTTTAAGGGCAATGTCTCCAATTCTCATCTCCTGATCCTGAAGGTCATTTTTACAGACAGGGGTGAGGAGTACTATCTTCTGCCCGTGTCATTTGCGTATAAGACTGCGCAGAAGAGGATCAGCAGCGATTTTCCTCAGGCGGTGATTACTGATATACTGGTGGATGACAAAGAGGGATATATCTACGATGGTACATACGATGAGGATGTGCATGACGGGCTTTTGAATCTGATTGTTTCGAGAAAGAATCTTCGTGGATCGGGATGGACACTTGCGGGTTCTGCTTCATCGAGGCAGCTTAAAGCTGTCATGGAGTCCCATGGAACTCTTGCCAGCCGTCCTCTCAAGGTGGAGCAGAGCAACTCTGCGATTGTATTCGGGGATGTTCTTTTCCTTAAGCTTTACAGACGTCTTGAGGAGGGGGTGAACCCGGAACTTGAAATGATGCGTTTTCTCTCGCAGGATGATGGTTTTGTGAATACTCCTGCATTCATGGGGGCAATTGAGTACAGAAGAGGCAGCGGGCAGCCATTTACTATTGCTATTCTGCAGAGTTTCGTGGAAAACAGCGGCGATTCCTGGTCTTATGTATCGGGTATGGTTGCCAGATATTTTGAACAGGTGCTTTCAAAAAAGAGTGAAGCAGGGCAGCTTCCCCAAAGCTACCCCCAGATGAGGGAGATAAGGTCTTCAGATATACCGTCATCTCTTTCATCTATGGTAGGGGAGTTTTTCTTCGAGATGATTTCGCTCTTAGGAAAGAGGACTGCACAGATGCATCTTGCTCTGGGCAGGTCACAGGATGATCCTGTGTTCAAACCGGAGTCATTTTCTTATCTGTATCAGAGATCTCTTTACCAGTCTATTCAGGGGCTTGTTCAGAGAAACTTCCGTCTGCTGGAAAAGAGGCTTGAATATCTTCCGGATGAGGTCAGGGATTTGGGTAAAGAGGTGATATCTATGGAGAAGAGGATTATAGAGATCATAAAGAGAATTACCTCCCGCAGGATCACCTCCACAAAGATCAGAATCCATGGTGATTATCATCTGGGGCAGGTACTTTACACAGGTAAAGACTTTGTTATCATGGATTTTGAGGGGGAGCCTGCCCGCCCGTTGAGCGAGCGTAAACTGAAGCGTTCTCCGTTCAGGGATGTAGCCGGGATGGTGCGCTCTTTTCATTATGCCGCCCATGGCACTCTATTTCTCAATCCCACGTTCCGCTCATCCGACTATCAGTTTCTTGAGACCTGGATAGAGCCCTGGTACCATTATGTCAGCGGTATTTTTCTCAGGTCTTATCTTGACACTACAGGAGAGTCATCGTTTGTTCCCCGGGAAGCCGAACAGATTGACATCCTGTTCCAGACTTTTCTTCTGGAGAAAGCGGTTTACGAACTGGGATATGAGCTTAACAACAGGCCTGAGTGGGTGATAATACCTCTTAAGGGGATTTTACATATCATGAAAAGTACTGGTGTTGTAAAGTCCTGATTTGATACCGGTACAGGAGTACATCATTTCTTTCCGGGATTTGATCAAGCGGATTAAAATGGATATTCTGTTCTTGAACAAAGTATTTCGATTCCGATACCGTTTAAGTTGCAGATAAGCATACCTGATTATTGAAATGTAAAGTATATACCAAACAACAGATATGAATTCGGGGATCAAAATGAAAATCGGTGCATATTATCGTGGTGAAAACCGCACATCGTTTACGGTCTGGGCGCCTCATCGCAGAAGTGTTGATGTAAAGGTGATATTTCCCAGGGAAATCCTTATCCCCATGGAAAGGCAGGCGGATGGTTACTGGTATGCCGATATCACAGGGGTTTTGCCCGGAAGCCGTTATTTCTATAAGCTCGATAATGATCTTCTGCGTCCTGATCCTGCGTCTTTTTTTCAGCCTGAGGGGGTACATGGGCCCTCTGAGGTGATAGATCACCGGGTCTTCAAATGGAC
>JAAYIG010000132.1 GCA_012523595.1 Fibrobacter sp. | reverse complement strand
CCTTCAGGCTCGGGGAAAAGTACTCTCCTGAATCTGATCGGAGGACTGGACTCTCCTACAAGCGGCAAAGTGATTATCGACGGGACAAGTCTTGACACACTATCAGGCAGCAGGCTAATAGAATTCAGACTTTACAATATCGGATTTGTCTTTCAGGCGTACAATCTTGTCCCTGTCCTGACTGCCCTGGAAAATATTGAATTTATAATGCTGCTTCAGAAGAGAGACAAGGCTGAACGACGCAGGCGTGCGATGGAGCTTCTTTCCGCGGTCGGACTTGCCGAACGTGCAAACCATCGTCCGGTACAGCTTTCCGGCGGAGAGCAGCAGAGAGTGGCTGTGGCTCGTGCACTTGCTTCCAGGCCTAAATTTGTGCTTGCTGATGAGCCGACGGCCAATCTCGATTCACATTCCGCCGAGAACCTTCTAGACATGATGGCTGAATTGAACCGGAAAATGGGGACCACGTTTGTTTTTTCAACGCATGATGAGCGTGTAATCAGACGTGCACGCAGGGTGGTTACTTTACGAGATGGAATGATAACGGGTGATGAGAAAAAATAGGACCCTCTCCATTGTGATTTTCATTCTCTGGCTGTCAATTGATGCTGCCGGATTACCCTTATGGTTTCCCGGAAAGGCTAATACCGATTTCGGGGGTTATGTAAAGGAGATTCCATTTATCGAGATCTCTCCCGGTGAGGGTGAAGAGGATGCGTTTAATCTGGTCCATTTCAGGGCGAATGCCAAATATTACCCTTTTGACTTTTTGAGTATCGAGGCATCAGGAAGGCTCAGGCTGTTTTCCGGCAGATTTTTCCCGGACAGTCTTTCCGGTGTTGTGGAATCGTTGGCAGAAAGGGAGAGAGGGTATGTGGATCTTGAGAAAGTCTGGCCTTCTTTGCTTTTCGGAGAGATCGATCGTGCTTTTCTTGCAATTTCCACAGGAAACCTTTCGATTACTCTGGGACGTCAAAGAATAAACTGGGGAACAAGCTTTATCTGGAATCCTAATGACTGGTACAATACCTATAATTTTCTTGACTTTGATTACCAGGAGCGCCCTGGAACTGATGCTCTGCGAATTCAGTACTACACCGGTGTGACATCTGTAGCCGAAATAGCTCTTCAGGCCGCAAAAGAACAGAAAGACAGAACATTGGCGGCAATGTACCGCTTTAACATCTTCAGCTATGATCTACAGTTTCAGGGGGGACTTTTCGGTAATGATGCTGCAGCGGGATTTTCCTGGGCTGGGCAGATAGGGGGAGCGGGATTCAGGGGAGAGGCGGCTTTTTATTATCCGGTTATCAATGTTGAAAGCTGGAATGAGTATATAAAAACAGTGGCTGTGATGTCGGTTGACTATACATTCCCCAAATCTCTTTTTCTGCACCTGGAAGCTCTTTACAATAGATATGGAACACGGGGCGATATTCTGGTTTCTGCAGCTTATATAGATAACATTTCCGCTAAAAACCTTCTCCCATCGAGATTCGGTCTGTTCGGGGAAGTCTCTTACATGTTCACCCCGCTCCTGACCGGCAGCTTTGCCGCATCGATGAATCCCGATGACCTTTCTTTTTATCTGGCACCCGGGATACAGTGGTCTATTTTCCAGAATCTGGATTTTTCCGCTGTAGCTCAACTCTTTTTTGGTGACGATTTTACTCTTTACGGTGATGATTCCAATCACCTGCTTGCCTTTACTTTCAGGTGGTCATTTGGATCTTAAATACTGAGTGAGTATTACATACTCAGCTCCGGATATTGCTTTTACACCCATAACTGAAATTATAAAATGACAAGTAACCATAACAGAGAAGAAACATTAACTATAATCGGCTGCGGCGGTTTTGTGGGTTCACATCTTCTGGAGAGGATTCTCAGTACTACCGGGTTATTTGTTTACGGTTTTGACATCGATTTCCACAAAATAGAACACCTTCTGGGAAATTCCAGGTTTGAGTTCCGAAAAACAGATATACATGACCGGTCTGTTACAGAGTGCATTTCAAAAAGTAGTACGGCAATTGCTCTGGCTGCGCATTGTAATCCATCTCTTTACAACACAGTTCCTCTGGAGGTGATAGATTCCAACTTGACAGCTTATCTCAATCTGCTTAAATACTGCTGCGGGCATAAAAACAGGCTGATTTATTTTTCAACCTCCGAAGTTTATGGAAAAACAGCAACTGCTGCGGTTGGAGAGCCTGGGAGTGATGAGAGAGAAAGGCTCAGAGAGGACAGCAGTCCTCTGATACTTGGCCCGGTCAGAGCCCAGAGATGGAGTTATGCAGCATCCAGGCAGATGATGGAACGGATGATTTACGCTTATGGATTCGAGAAAGGGCTGGATTATACCATAATCCGGCCTTTCAATTTGATCGGCCCCGGAATGGATTATCTGCCGGGAGTGGATGGAGAGGGGATTCCGGGGGTGTTTGCCTGTTTTATGGAAGCGCTTCTTAAAGGTAAACCACTGAGACTGGTTGGTGGAGGAGTAAACAGAAGATGCTTTACATTTATAGATGATGCTGTTGATGCTGTGATGGCAGTGCTCAGGATGCCGCTTGAATCGAACCGAGAAATATTCAACATCGGCAATCCGAAGAATGAAATCACGATCAGGGATCTTGCAACTCTGATGATAAGAATTTATAAAGAGATTCGTCCCGAGCTCTCAGGGAAACTCTACGATATTAAGCATGTCAATCCGGTTGATTTCTACGGTCCTGGGTATGAGGACTCAGGCAGGCGCTTGCCTGACATAAGCAAGGCTTTTCAGAAGCTGAAGTGGGTTCCGAAAACAAGGCTTGAGGATGCGCTGCGGATAACCATAAAGGCTTATATTGATCAGTATGAAAACAAACTATTATAATCTTTCTGCATAATTTTCCAGGGTGCCGGGGCTGCTCTGGATTCCTGCATTTCTACTGAACCGGGATAAAAGGATGTATCGTGCACTAATCAAATTGGAGTGAGGGGTGAATTTTTAGTATTTTTACTATGTTGATCAACATTCAGATTGGGAGGATAATGAGGCTTTCTACAAAATCTCGTTATGGATTGAGAGCGATTCTGGAGATAGCAAAGAGTTACGGTTTTGGCCCGGCTAAAAGGAAAGATATCGCAACCAGACAGGGAATATCTGATTCTTACCTTGAAAACATTCTAATAGTGCTGAAAAATAGAAAGATAATTGAGACTACCCGCGGGGTTAATGGCGGATATGTGTTGTGCAGGGAACCTGGCAGTATTTCGGTGCTAGAGGTAGTAGAGACACTTGAGGGTCCACTTGATGTTGTGGAATGTGTTTCTGCAATTGATGCTTGCGAAAAAGCTGAGATTTGTTCTGCCAGAACAGTATGGAAAGAGCTTTCAGATACATGGAAGAGTGTGCTGGGGAAACTCTCTTTGCAGGACCTTCTTGACCGGGAGCAGCAGGCAACAGGTGTTTCCAATTATTCTATATAATTGCGCAGAAACAAAGTGCAGGGACAAAATGAGTCCTTTTTCCGGAAATTGGTACGAGTTTTCTTTTGATCAGGGTTGTTAAGTAAGAGTTTTAATGTATATGACGGCAATAAAATATTTATTTTTTAGATGATTTAGATCTGAGCCAGGGTTTGGCATTACTTCAGGCTGTATTCTCATCTAATAAAGGCAAGTAGTAATGACTATTGTTCTTCCCAAAGATTACCATTGCAAAAGTGCACTGGAAAAAAGCAGAATACTTTGCATAGATAACGATCAGGCACTGAAAGAGGATATCCGTGCGCTTCGCATAGGGATTTTAAACATAATGCCCAAAGCTGAATCTTACGAATTCAGTCTTCTTCATCCGCTTGGTCGCTCTATCATGCAGATTGAGCCAGTCTGGATAAAGCTCCGGACACATCAGTACACAAGCAGTGATTCGTCGCATCTGGAGAAGCTGTATGTGACTTTTGAGGAGGCGGTCGATAAGAATCACCTCGATGGCCTGATTGTTACCGGGGCTCCGGTTGAGGAGATTCCTTTTGAGGAGGTTAACTACTGGGGAGAGATAAAGCGGATACTGAGGTATGCCCGCAACAATATAGCTTCCACACTGGGAATCTGCTGGGGCGGGCTGGCACTTGCAAAATGCATGGATATGGAGAAATTTGTTTTTCCGGAGAAGGTTTTCGGGGTCTACGAGACTGTCAATCTTGACAGAAATCACCCTGTAACTGGAGAGATGGACGATAAATTCTGGTGTGCTCAGAGCAGGCATGCAGGGATTCCCGATGAGGTGTTGGAGCAGGAGCATGGTAAAGGCAATGTTTTATTACTTGCGTATGCAAAGGGTGCCGGTTATACTATTTTTGAGAGTTCCGACCATCGCTTCCTGATTCACCTGGGACATCCTGAATATGAGCCCTCACGTCTTGTGGAAGAGTACCTTCGTGATAAGAACAAAGGTCGTACCAATGTAAAACCACCATTGAATATTGACCTGGAAAATCCGGTGAACACGTGGCGTTCTCACCGCATGGAGTTTTTCTCCCAGTGGATCAAATACATTCATGAGACAACAACCTATTGAAAGTGCGGATAAAATGGAAATTTCCCGATGGATGGACAGCAGGCTCCCTGAGGTGGTGAGGTCGCTGGAGGAGAATATCAGACCTTCTATTGATCTCAGGTACGAGGATGGTCTTGACCTGGCGGGAAGAAATGAAATCTACGAGATACTCGATGAGATTCTTGCAGTGTTGTTTCCGGGTAGTTTCAGCAGGGAGAAAATCGGCAGGGATGAGGTAAATTTTTTTCTGACAGATGCTTTGAGGCATATCAGTTTCAGGCTGGGCAGGCATATCCGTGAGGTTTTCAAATTTCGCTGCAAACTTGATAATTGCGAAACCTGCAATTGTGAACGACGGGCCAACGATGCTCTGATACATCTTATTGAGTCTCTGCCTTCAATCAGGGCTGTATTGATGGAGGATATTCAGGCTGCCTTTGATGGCGATCCGGCGGCTCAGTATATCGATGAAATAATACTGAGTTACCCCTGTGTGGAAGCAATAGCGACATACAGAATCGCTCATCTGCTTTATGAACTGGAGGTTCCGATTATCCCCCGGATAATGTCTGAACGAGCCCATTCCACTACAGGTATCGATATTCATCCGGGCGCGGTCATAGGTCCGGGTTTTTTTATCGATCACGGGACTGGAGTTGTCATAGGGGAAACATGCAGAATCGGGAAAAATGTCAAGATCTACCAGGGAGTGACCCTGGGCGCGCTTTCTCCTTTTGACAAAGAAGGTATACCGCTGAAAGGAAAGAAGAGACACCCTGATATCGAGGATGATGTTATTATATATGCTAATGCAACGATTCTGGGTGGTAATACTGTGATCGGAAAAGGTGCTGTTATTGGCGGAAATACCTGGATAATAAAATCGGTTCCGCCTGGTGCTCATATCTATAACAAGGTCAAAAACGGCGAGAAAACAGATACGCCGGACAGGGATAACTGAAATGAGTATCCGGATTGTTTTGAATGGTACTTCCCAGGATGTTACAGCCGGAATGTCTGTTCTTGAGTTCCTTCAGAGCCGCTCTATCGATCCCTCTCACGTTGTAGTGGAAGTAAACAGATCGATTGTCAATCGAGACCAGTTCGCAAATTGCAGGTTTAAGGATAATGACACGGTAGAGATCCTGCGTTTTGTGGGCGGAGGATGAGAATGAAAGATGAACTGGTGATAGCAGGTATTCCTGTGCGTTCCCGCCTTATAACAGGCTCGGGAAAATACAGAGATGAGAGTATAATAAAAGATGTTCTGGAGGCAGCACAGTGTGATATTATCACAATCGCTCTGCGCCGCATAGACTTTGACAACCCTTCGGAAAATATTCTGAAAAACGTTCCTTCCGGTAAGCATCTGCTTCCCAATACATCCGGTGCTCGTACTGCAGAGGAGGCTGTCAGAATTGCACGTCTGGCACGTGCGATGAAGTGTGGAAACTGGATAAAGATAGAAGTAATAAACGATCAGAAGTATCTGCTTCCTGATAACCATGAGACAATCCTTGCTACAGAAACTCTTTCAAAAGAGGGTTTTGTGGTTTTTCCCTACATGACACCTGATCTTTCAGCAGCCCGCAGGATGGTTGATGCGGGAGCTGCGGCAGTGATGCCTCTGGGTGCGCCGATTGGCAGCAACCGGGGGCTGCAGACAAGAGAACTTCTGGAGATAATGATATCTGAAATTGACATACCAGTCATAGTGGATGCCGGAATCGGAAAACCCTCACATGCAACCGAGGCGATGGAGATGGGGGCAGATGCGGTTCTTCTGAACACTGCGATTGCATCGAGTGATGATCCAGTTTCTATGGCCAGAGCATTCAGACTGGCAGTGGAGGCGGGGAGGACAGCGTATCTGGCGGGCATGCCCGGAGAGTCAAGGACTGCGCGTGCATCTTCTCCTCTAACCGGTTTTCTTGATAGTTGACAGGCTTCCAGATGTCCTTTACTGAGATTATTGCAAAGTACGAAAACTTCGATTTCAATTCCTGGTGTGAAGAGACTACCGAGCAAAAGGTAAAACATATCCTTTCAGCAAAGTATATCTCGGAGCTTGATTTCCTGGCTCTGCTCTCTCCTGCAGCCGCAGGGTGCCTGGAGGAGATGGCTGTAAAAGCGAGGGAGCTTACACTCAAGCGCTTCGGCAGTACGGTGATCATCTTTACTCCGCTCTATATCTCAAATTACTGCTGCAACACATGCCCTTACTGCTCTTTTGCCGGGCAGCACCGGATAAAGCGTAGACATCTTTCCATAGATGAAATAAGAACTGAGGCAGAGGCTATAGCGGATCTGGGAATCCGCCACATACTGCTTCTTACCGGAGAATCGAGGGAAAAGGCTTCGATTGAATATCTTGAAGCAGCGGTAAATGTGCTTAGAAAAAAATTTTCATCCATAAGCATAGAAGTTTACCCCTTGACAGAGCAGGAATACGGCAGGGTTATCGATGCTGGTGTGGACGGGCTCACTATTTATCAGGAGACATATAATATTCCCAGTTATAAAGAGCTTCACAGGAGAGGTCCAAAGAGTGATTACGAGTTCCGGCTCCTTGCTCCTGAACGTGGTTGCAGAAAGGGGATGCGGCAGGTGACTGTGGGTGCCCTTCTGGGGCTTTACGACTGGCATTCAGAGGCTTTTTTTACGGGACTTCATGCAGCTTATTTACAAAAGCAGTTCCCGTCAGTTGAGGTTTCAGTCTCTTTTCCCCGCCTCCGTCCACTGGCAGGAGATTTTGAAGTGCAGTATCCGGTAGACGACCGCAGGTTTGTGCAGATAATGACAGCTACCCGTATTTTTCTCAATTCTGCCGGAATTACTTTGTCAACCCGGGAATCACGTGAGTTTCGCAACGCGATTCTTCCATTGGGGGTCACAAAAATGTCCGCCGGGACATCGACTGCAGTGGGAGGGCATACCGAGAATCCATCTACTACCCAGTTTGAGATAGCTGACAGCAGGGGGGTGGAGCAGATGAAAAGGGACTTGCAGAACATGGGGTATCAGGCAGTGATGCATGACTGGAACAGGGGGTATTTGGCTGTTTAAAGATTAAGCCGTTAATTTGAAATTTTACCCGGAGTTGTCCTGTAATCTTTTTGCTTGCAGATGAATCTTTATTTAATCGCTTAAGACGCTTTTCACACCAGACGTGGGCATATTTCGTCATTTTTCAGGGCTTATCATGAAGATGCGGCTTGTCATCAGGTAACCAAATCCCGCATTGGTGAAGCAATCTCTATCCTCCACAGTTACAGCTGTTTTTTAATTAAGGCTGCATGCTGCATTGATGAGAGAATATTTCCCAGCCAGAAACTTCCGGGAAGGCTGGAGACAATCAACAGAACTCGTGTGAGTAGTGCAAGTCCCAGAGCCTGTGACTGGGTGGCACCGATAAAGGTGTACAGAGCAACGAATCCAATTTCCCGGACTCCATATCCGTTGATCGAGATGGGAAGCAGGGTAATAAAGTAGGTAATTCCAAGCACACCTGCGACCTTAACCAGAGTGACTTCCATACCCAGTCCTTTAGCAACTGTTAAAATTGCCAGAAGATATGAAAGTGCACTGCATAGAGAGAATACAAAGGCAAGGACCAGGTATCCCGGTTTTTTTTCCCAGAGCAAGAGTGCATTACGCAGTTCTGAAAGGATGCTTTTAAGCCTTTGAATCCACTTTTCGGGTAAAAAGGATTTGCTGCTGATCGGAGCTGCTATTGTAAAGGATGATGCGGTTGAAAGCAGAGATATGCTGAATGGCAGCAAACATGCCATAGAGCATACATTTGCCAGCCGGTCAACCACTATACTGGCTATTGCCTGGGTTTTATTGGAGACCAGAGCCGCAGACCCCATCATCCTGATTACATCACCACCGACTGTTGTCGGAAGGAAATTGGATGCAAAGAGCCCGGAAAACGAGAGACGGAAGGAATCCTTCCATGAGATCGGGAGTTTAAGACTTCTAAGGAGAATGGTCCAGCGCATTGCATTTATTAATTGTGAACCGATTATCAGGAACATTGCCAAACCGAGATGTATCACTCCGAGTTGGTTAAAATAAGTATGCATCTGCTTCCAGTCTTGTCTCCAGAGAAGCCAGATCAATAGTATTACAGAAAGCAGACTCCCTGCTTTACTTAACAGTCCAGGATGCGGATAGTTGTGTTTCATTTTTATTCCCGGATTAATCAGGCTTTCAGTGCCTCTTCTGCGCATGAAATCAAAGCGTCGATAAAGCTGTTTTGAGGAGTACGCTCCTTTGGCAGCACAAGCCGAAGGACAGGAGTTTTACACAAAAGCTCTTTGATAAGCTCACGTTCCTGCTCGCGCCATTTTTCCAGCCATCCGGAATGCCCCTGGGCTTCGAGCATAGCAGAGCAGATCTGAATGAAATACCGTGCTTCACCAAAATTCATGTCAAGTAGTTTTTCTACCCAGGAATCACCTTTTGCAGGTTCAAGGTATGGAGGCTGCCTGCCACTTCTCTCCAGGAGTAACAGAGCACTAGTTTGAGCTGTGTAAGCTGAAGAGTAACCAGGCCAGAGCCGGGTCATGCTGAGCCGTACAGGCCATTTTATTGCTCCTGTGGTTATGGCACGTATACGGCCGAAAAGTTCAAGCTGAAGGCGTTCGAAAAGAGACAGCCTGCCGGCGATTTCAGGTGTCCAGCGGAACTGGTCCCTGTAAAGATGAGAACGGGTCAGGTACGCCAGGCTTTGCACTCCTTTATCAATAAAAACATAATCATCGGAATGAAGCTGCCAGTCATTTCCACCCCTTGAGAGAATAAGACTGCTTGACATAGTTTTTCCTGTGCCGCCAGGGCCTGTCAGGATCAGGCTCCTGCCGTCTTTTACAACTGCAGCACCATGAAGTAGAAGAGTTCCGCTTTGGCTGGAGAGCAATCTGATTGCCGGATGGAGCATCATGTGATGTGCCATAGGCAGTGCAAACCAGTTACCGCTTGACTCAATGGTAAACTCGTTTTCTCGCCAGTTAAGCTTGTATTTCCAGCGGGCAAGCAGCTTATGAGAATATGAACTGGATATGCCGGGGGTGAGAATTTTTCCCCACATAAAAGATACTTTAGGCAGGGATGGAGAAAAATCCCCTTGATGAAAACCATATTCAGCTTTAAAAAATGACAAAGCAGTTAAATCAGGTGATTGTACCTGAACACCAATCCGATCATGAAAATTGAAAGTGGCGGTATGGTTCAAACCCTGTTTCCTTGATCAAAACTATGCAGCTTATTTCGGATTAGAAATTTGGAACTCCTGGCTGTTTCTGCTCATTGGCAGCAGATCATTGCTTTTGTTATAAGCAGCTTACCGGCAGCAAATAGAGTATTTTAGACTATACTATAATGCATGAGGAGGCGCAAGATAACTTGCTGTTTCCTTTTCCTGTATTAGCGGATTTAGGGCCGGAATATGGTTCAGTCCCATTACTATTGGGGCTGTTTTAAAAATCCAATACCTGCCAGGAATCCAAGAAGACTGACAAGCGAAATAAGAAATATCACGATTATAGAGATAGTGTTCCAGATTTTTTGCGGACGTTTATACCAATTAAAGAATGCAAAGGAGAAAAGAAAAGAGTACAACAGGCACTCGGGCAAACCGATAATGTGTTCTATAACAGGTAATTTGGTGTAAATGTATCCTTCGAAAGTCCCGGGTGCAGGTGCTTGTGGCGCGAAGATTGAGAATCCGGCTACAATTAAAAACAGTGTAACCCAGCCATTCTTTTCATTTATAATCACGTGTCTGATTCGATAAAGAATCAGTGCCATAAAGAAACCGTTTACTGATTGCAGTAATGGGCCAAGGGCAACCAAAGGAGATTCCCAGGGGCGCATTATCAGAGAAAGAGTTTCCGATTTCATCAATTCTTTATAGTTAAATAAAAGCTGTGCAAAAATTGCGGCAATAAAGTATGCGACCATGTGCATGGCAATAATCCGCCAGCAAAACAGTGGGAAAGGTAGTGATGCATTCATCTTTTCAGGCGTTTCCCCGGGTGGAGATTTCTAACACTGTTTCCTCCTGGTTTGGCATTACGAGTGACGGGATCTGGTTTTCCTGTTGTCATAATATAAATTGTTTCAGATGCCAACCTGTTTTCATAAAACTTACTTTCTTGTTTTTTAATAATCAGATCATGACAGGTGGCTGCATTTTTGATATGTGACCGGTAAAGGGTGTGCGGAATTTTTTGTGTAAACTGGTATATAGTGCAGGTGTATTTAATGCTACAAATAATATAACTGCATAGTTTATGTAATTGCAATAGTGTTTCCAATAATTGGAACCCTTCCCCCATGGG
>JAAYIG010000131.1 GCA_012523595.1 Fibrobacter sp. | reverse complement strand
GTAGTTGATAACGGCTCTACGGATCGCAGTGCCGAAATAGCGGAAACATCAGGTGCAAGAGTTGTAAAACAGAGTATCCGCGGTTACGGGGCTGCCTATTTAAAGGGTATCAAAGAGAGTAAAGGAAGTGTTCTGGTGATGGGTGACGGGGATGATACATATGATTTCAGGGAGATCCCGTCACTGCTGAAACCTCTGAATGATGGCGCGGATATGGTACTTGGCTCCCGTTTCAAGGGCAAAATAGCAAAGGGAGCGATGTCTTTCTCACACAGGTATATCGGAAACCCGATTCTGACCTTTATATTGAACATTTTTTTCGGATCATCGGTTTCTGACGCACATACCGGTCTGAGAGCAATTACAAAAGAGGCTTTAAACAGGCTTAAACTTAAAACCACAGGGATGGAATTTGCCTCTGAGATGATAGTTGCCGCCCTGAGAGCACATCTGCGCATTGAGGAGATCCCTATCATCTACTCAGCCCGCCAGGGGGAATCGAAACTGAACTCATTTTCCGATGCCTGGCGGCACATCAGATTCATGCTTCTGTACAGCCCCACATGGCTTTACCTGATCCCGGGCGGCATCCTGTTTGTCTGTGGATTTATCGCATTTCTGCTCTCAGGGTATGGAAAGCTTGTATTTTTTCACCACACCTTCGACTTCCATGCCATGGTATTCTTTGTCCTGTTCTGCCTGCTTGGATCACAGATCATAATGATGGGCCTGTATGCAAGGACTTTCAGTATCAGGGAGGGCTTTGAGCAGCCTGATATTCTGCTTGAAACACTTACTAAACTGGTCACACTTGAGCGTGGGATTATTGCGGGAACTCTTCTTTTCGCTGCCGGGTTTGCAGGAAGTCTCTATATAGTTGCCAAATGGATAAAGGTCAATTTTGTGGGGCCGTTCTTTGAGATCAAGCTCTGTCTCTTCTGCCTGCTTTTCATGATGATCGGCATCCAGATAGTGTTCTCCTCTTTTTTCCTCTCCCTGCTCAAGATTCCCAGGGATCACAATTTAGAGGCCTGAATCCAAAGCTGAAACAAAGGTGCCCGCGGTTCTCTGGATTGTAAACTCTTTCGACCTTGCGAAAGCTGCCTCCCCCAAGCGGTTGCGTAAAGAGGGATCAGATGCCAGTTTATGCATCGCATCAGCCAGATTCTCACAGTCATTCAACCTGACCAGAATACCAGTTTCACGATTAATAATCGCATCCCTGTTCCCGATCGTGTCAGAGCCGATGGCAGGAACCCCGAATGCACCCGCTTCAAGAATTGTCGTTGGAAACCCCTCTACAACCGAAGGAATAAGCAAAGCATAGGACCTGCTGTAGAGCTCCGGCATTTTCTCAAACAGCAGAACAGGCTCCAGAGAAACCGTGTTTTCAAGTCCATACCTTATGATTCTTTCCTTTACTTTTTTGTAAAGAGAACCGCTTCCGAACATCAGAATCCGTGTTTCAGCCGGCAAACCCTGTTCCTTCAAGATTCGCACAGCATCGATAAGAAGAAGGGGATTCTTTACAGATTCCATCCTGGCCGCAAAAAGAAAGATCTTTTCACCTTTTTCATACCTGCGGGGAAAACTCTGATGTATGCAGACAGCATTAGGAAGCACAGAGGGAGAGGGGACAGGCCCATAGGTAAGCGCCAGGTCAAGAAGTCCCTTTGAAATAAAGAAATTCATGTCAGCCTGTTTTCCCACTGAATTGCACATCATTCTGAAAAAGAAACCAGCCCGGTCGGGCCTGTTCTGTGTGACCTCGGTATTATGATACCATACCACATGAGGAACATTGAGAATCCTGCGCAAGACTGAACCGACAATTCCTGCAGGGATCGCCATATTGGAAAAAAGCAGGTCATATCCTTTCGCCTTCCCGGAAAGGCCGAAAAAAAATGTTTGAAGGATGTAAAGAATCATTGCGGGAACACTGGTTTTAAAGCGGGCTTTTCTGAATGTGGGAAAATAGACCACCCGGAAAGGAAACTGCTGCCGGATTTTTGCAGGAGGAGAAGCCGTCAGGACAGTCAGCTCGAAGCCTCTCTTATGAAGCTCATCACACAGGTAAGCCAGAATCCGTCCTCCCCCACCACCAAAGGGTGGAAATTCATGGGAGAGAAACAGTATTCTGTGTATTCTTCTTTTTGACATGCAATTATCAGGAGATAAGCGACTTTCCGGTCATCTCCGGAGGCACTTCGATTGAAAGCAGATCCAGAACAGTTGGTGCGATATCGCAGAGTTTTCCGCCCTCTCTCAGTTTCACACCAGGGACACCGATAAGAGTCAACGGCACCGGATTTGTGGTATGTGCTGTCATCGGAGAATTATCCTCGAGCTTTGTCTGCTCCGCATTTCCATGGTCAGCGGTAATGATACAGGCACCTCCCTTTGCCAGTGCCGCCTCCACAACATCATGTACACAGGTATCAACAGTTTCCACGGCCTTTATGATCGCTTCGTAAACCCCGGTGTGCCCTACCATGTCACAGTTGGCAAAATTACAGATAACCACATCGTATTTGTCACTGTTTATTGCCTCCACAAGCTTATCCCTGACCTCCAGCGCACTCATCTCCGGCTTGTGATCGTAAGTAGGCACTTTCGGACTTGGGACAAGTACCCTGTCTTCACCTGGAAATGGATCATTTCTCTGGCCATTGAAGAAAAACGTGACATGCGCATATTTCTCCGTTTCAGCGCATCTGAACTGCTTCAGGCCATTATTAGACAACACTTCACCCAGAATATTGGCATTGCTCATCTCCGGATAGGCCTCGATGAAATTGCCATCATCATAATAATGGGTCATTGCTATAAAGCAGGATACGACAAAAGGCCTGCTGAATTCAGAGAACTGCGGTTCCACCATCGCCTTTGTTAATTGACGAGTGCGATCAAAACGGAAATTGAAAAAGATGAACGCATCCTTCTCACTCATACCCTGATAATCGATAATCTTTGGCTTTATAAACTCATCAGTTTCGCCGGATGCATAAGCATTCTCAATAGCTTCTCTCCAGTTTCCGGCACTGGTCCCCTTCCCCTCCATGATCGCACGGTATGCCAGTTCGGTCCGCTCCCATCTGTTGTCCCTGTCCATGGCATAATAGCGCCCTATAACTGTAGCTACTCTTCCGGTACCGGTCTTCTCGATCCCCTCCTGAAGAAACTGCAGATGCTCGAGGGCGGATTTTGGCGGAGTGTCCCTGCCGTCCGTGATAGCGTGAATCAGCACATTTTTGAGATCATGCTTTTTGCAGAGTTCAAGAAGCGCAATACAATGCCTTGTTACCGCATGCACACCCTCTTCCTGGATCAGACCGGCCAGATGAAGATTGCCGCCGCTTTTTTTGACATACTCTATAGCGGTAAGGAATGCCATGTTCGTAAAGAAATCCCCGTCTGATATCGATTTGTCAATACGGGTAAGGCTCTGATAAACTGTACGTCCAGCCCCGATATTGAGATGACCGACTTCGCTGTTTCCCATATATCCTGCAGGAAGTCCCACACTGAGTCCGGAGGTTTCAATAATGGTAGTGGGACAGTTTTTTTCGTACTGATCGGTAAAAGGGGTAGCTGCCTTGAAAATGGCGTTGGAATTCTCTTCCTTACCTCTGCCCCAGCCATCACGAATAATAAGACACACTGGTCTCTTTTTCATTTTTTTCTGCCTCTCTTTTTAGGATAGCTATTAGTGCACCTGTATTATAACAGATATTAAAAATACCACAAGCGGCTGTCCTAAACCAGAAATAAAGGATTTTCAGTCAATGCAATTTCGATTCCTCCATGCCAATACAGGAAAGCCCATCCTGCTTCCGCCAAATCATATTTTATGCAGATAAGCAAGTGCTTCCGTTTACACAAGAATACAGGGGGATATATGCGGCTGAAAAAAGAGGGAATTGTGTTTTCAGCAATTATCGCCGCAATTGGGATTATTACCGCTTCCACCAATTCAGACACATTCGTTCACCAGGTGAAAAATGGCGAATCTCTCAGCCTGGTCTGCATCGATTATTACGGTTACTACAGCAAAGAACTGGGAGAGGCAATTAAAAGGGATAATCCGGTAATCAAAGATGTCAACTTAATAAGGGCCGGGTCGAAACTTACACTGAGGAAACCGCAAACCACAGAAAGTACCGGATCAGCAAAAGGGAAAACAGCAATAACTGATACCCTTTTTGTCAAAAAAATCGCAGTAACACAGGGAGTGGTCACCTGTGTCGTGGGAGATGTCAGAATCAAGCGGCCAGGAAGTGATACTTTCAGTAAACTGACCGTTAACAGCATTCTTTACCCCGGAGATGTAATCCAGACCGCTGCATCAGGAAGAGCGGAGATTGTAATAAACCGTGAGTCGGTAGTAAGACTCAATGAGAAAACAGAGATGACACTGGAGACTCTCAGGGATACAGGTAAGGATGATTCAAAAACCCGGATCGGTTTCCCGGCAGGTTCGATCTGGACAAAGATGAAGCAATTCAAGGACAAGATAAGCAGATTCGAACTGGAACTGCCGACCGCAATCGCTGCTGTACATGGCACAGTGTATCAGACTTCAGTATATTCCGATTCCTCATCGGAAGTAAAAGT
>JAAYIG010000130.1 GCA_012523595.1 Fibrobacter sp. | reverse complement strand
GGGAACCTTAATTGGTATCTCTCCAAGGCTGCTTTTCAGGGTCTTTTCTGAATAGCCGTTTCGGCTGTTGGTGGTGCCTTTTTCGCGGTAATCCCATTTGGAATAGCCAAGGTCATTCTCAAGTTCACCGGTGCTTACCAGCATACCGATTCCCAGTGCCAGCCCCCCAAAAGTCATCATGTTGGTTCAAAGGGGTCGCAGATTATCGAAAATACAGAAAATGTTTGTCAGTTCAGAAAAGTTCTATCAAAGGATCGAGTCATACTATGGAAGAATGATCTCATGGGCACTTCATCACAGAAAAATCGTTCTGTTATGTACAGTACTGCTTTTTATTGGATCGATCCTGATGATTCCACTTGTAGGAACTGAACTGATGCCGGCTTCTGATGAGGGGGAAGTAAGGGTTGATGTTGAAATGGAAGTAGGAGCCAGAATTGAACCTATCGACAGCGTAGTATTACAGATTGAATCTATTATAAAAAGAGAGGTTCCTGAAGCTGAGCACATAATATCAAATACAGGTGGCAGTTGGAGATCAGGGGGAAATACCGGAAGTATAAGAGTTGCCCTGGTAGAAAAATCAAAACGTTCCAGGTCTGATTCTGAAATAGCCAACAGTTTGCGAAAAACACTTTCAAACATACCCGGTACAACTATTCGTGTTCGTGAAGGGCAGGGGCTGTTTATAATGCGTATGGGAAGCGGTGGCAGGCAGGAAGTTGAAATCGAAGTTCGCGGCTATGATCTGGAAACTGGGGAGACTCTTGCAAATCAGATTTCAAAACTGGTCGAGTCGGTTGACGGTGTTACTGATGTTGATATCAGTCGTGAAGAAGGGATGCCGGAGTACGATATAATAATCGATCGGAAAAAAGCTGCAGATCTTGGTCTGAGTGCATCAAGAATCGGTTCTGCAATTGAAATAGCAATGGGGGGCAGACAGGCCTCATTTATTCGTCGTGAAGGAAAGGAATATCCGATTATTGTAAGGTTGACAGAAGAGGACAGGAAAGATATTGGACAACTGAAAAATCTGACAATATTAAACAATAATGGAAAGGCGATTCCGTTATCTGCTGTTGCACAGTTCCACGAAGGGTCGGGGCCGCTGTCAATTGAAAGAAGGGACAGAGAAAGGATAATAACAATTGATGCAAACTATTTCGGACGGGACATGGGCTCTGTTGTAAATGATATACGAAATGTAATCCGGCAGGTCAGTGTACCATCTGATTTTGCTGTAATTATCAGAGGTGATTATGAAGAACAGCAGAAGGCACAAAGAGAACTTTTGGTTGGATTGTTACTTGCAATTCTTCTGGTTTATCTTGTAATGGCAGGTCAGTTCGAATCTTTCAAGGATCCGCTTATTGTCCTTTTTTCAATACCGGTGGCACTGATAGGTGTAATAGGACTTTTATACATTACTGCAACACCTTTTTCGGTTCAGGCATATATCGGATGTATCATTCTTGCAGGTATAGTTGTGAATAATGCCATTGTACTTATTGATTACATTAACCGGCTTCGGAGGAACTATAAATATGAGCTTTTCAAGGCTATTGAAACTGCCGGTGTCCGTCGTTTACGGCCGATCATGATGACTGCATTGACAACAGTTCTTGGTCTGCTGCCGCTTTCACTTGCATTGGGTGAAGGTGGTGAGGCTCAGGCACCAATGGCGCGTGTGGTTATAGGCGGATTGTTAACGTCAACAGTTATTACTCTTATTCTTATTCCTGTTATCTATTCGTATATTGAAGAGAAACATATTAAAAGAAGGATGAAAAAAGCTGATGAACTCAAGGCTATCGTACCGGCAATCCTGTTAACATTCCTGATTACACCCTTTTTTACAACTTTGAATGCTGAATCAAACGATACTTTAAAATTGTCGTTACAGGATGTTCTTCATCGGGCGGCGAACAATAATCCGCTTGTCAGAATTGAAAAAATCGATCTGGACATTGCGAAAACTGTTGTCAGGGAGAACAAATACACATTTGAACCTGTGGTTTCCGGTGAGGTTAAACAGGATTATAACCTTTCGGGTGAACCGCAAAAGCCTGATTATCAGGGGTTGGTGGCAGTTGAAGGAGTTCTGCCGACCGGAACCGGAATAAGACTGCAGGGTTCTGGTGGCAGGGTTTCCCAAAGCAGATCAAGCCTGAATGCAGGAGTGGGGGACAATACCGGAGCTTCCGATATTTATCAGGGTAACTATGAACTGAAGTTTACACAGGCACTTCTTGCCGGAGGTGGTCTGGGTGTAAACCTTGCTCCTTTGCGAAAAGCAACTCTGGATATGGATATTGAGAAGGAGGAGCTGGCAGGATATGCACAAAATCTCCTGTCTCAAACAGAGCAGGCTTACTGGGGTCTTTACCTGGCAGTGCAGGAGGTTGCTATTCACCAAAGATCTCTTCAGCTTGCAGAGAGGCTTTTATATGAGTCGCAGGAACGTTTGAATGTCGGGTACATTGCATCACTTGACCTTGTTGGAGTGAAAGCTGAAGTTGCATCAAGGAAAAAGAGTCTTATTGATGCACAAACTGTTTGCTTGCAGAAAAAATATCAGCTTGCCTATCTTTTAAATGATTCTGTTTCTATCTGGAATGAAAATATTGTTTTGATTGATAAACCACCGAAACCTGAATTGTCCGATTCTCTTGACCTGTATATCGAATCTGCCCTGAAATATCGTGCAGATTTAAGACAGGCCAATTATCTTCTAAGGAAAGGTGAACTTGATATTGTAACAACACGAAACGGACTTTTGCCCAAACTGGACCTTTTCATTTCTCTTTCCGGAACCTCTTATGCCAACTCATTTGGTGATATGTTTAATGAAGGAGATTCGGACAATGATAACAGAATAGCAGCAGGATTGTCTTTGTCGTACCCTGTAACAAATGGAAAAGCAAGGAGCCGGCATAACAGGGCAATGCTGTCTCGCGAAAAATATCAGTTATCAATAAAAAATCTTGAAAATCTGATTCACCTTGATGTTCGGGTTGCCTGGTCTGAAGTCAAGAGGACTTATGAGCAGATTGAAGCTGCGAGTATTGCTCTTGAACTTCAGGAACAGAACAGTATGGCAGAACAGGCCAGACTGAATGCCGGAAAATCTACTGAGTATATGGTTTTACAAAAACAGCGTGATTTAATTGCTGCTCAACTGGACAAGGCAAGAGCAGAGGTTGAATATATAAATGCAATAACGAATCTATATCTCAAGGATGGTACACTCCTTGAGCGGCGGGGTGTTAATTCCTTGTAAATGATTCCATGTGGCCGACACTTAAGTGTCCGATAGAAATCTTGAGATTTCTCTTTATCTATAGTATCATGTAACCATGTATCGCGTATGTCTTATAAATCCACCAGGCTACAAACACAGCTCCTGTTTTCTGGAGCTTGCAGTATTGCTGAAATCATCTTTTGTTTCTCTGGGAATCCCATGTGATATCACTGTTAACGAGCCATCTATTGACAGTATCAACATAATACTGGGCGGTCATTTAATTCAGAACATCTCGGCACTGAAAAGTTTTCGCTACATTCCCTACCAGCTTGAGCAACTGAATGCAATTCAGGGATTTTACACTCAAAACTTCCATGACTACCTCAGTTGTGCGGTTACCGTTTGGGACTATTCACATCAGAATATTTCTTTCCTCGACAGCAAAGGTATTAAGGCCAGATATGTTCCCATCGGGTATCACCGGAACCTGGAACAGATATCTCAGGATCATGAAAAAGAATATGACGTACTCTTCTACGGAAGCACAGGACCACGGAGGAATACCATTCTTCAGAAACTCATCGAAGAAGGTGTAAAGGTAAAGACATTGTTCGGAGTTTACGGACCGGAACGGGACAGAGAAATAGCAAAATCAAAAATCATCATCAACATTCATCAATACGACACAAAAATCTTCGAAACTGTAAGAATCTCATATTTGCTGAATAATAGCTGTTTTGCAGTATCTGAAAACTCGCCACTGAACCCCTACAGCGGTCTTGACATTCCCCTGGTGCCCTATGAGGAACTGGTGCAGACCTGCAGCATGTATTTACAAAAAGTAATTGCCCGTGAAAAGATACGTTTACGCTGTTACAGGCAGTTCAGAGAAAAATACGATATGACAGAGATACTGCGGAAAGCTCTGCAAAATAACACTCCCACAGACTAAAAGAGGTCGAAACCTCAGAAGTACAGTCACGACAAAAAAGCTCATCTGCCGGGATCAGAAAGGCCCACTGCCGGGCAAAAGATTACCCCTTGGCTGAAGCACTTACTTCGGTCAGACAATCACATTCTGCTGAACCTTTCCTTTCAAATCATAGTTTGAAGCTGATTGACGCTTATCAGGCGAGGGGTCAGGCACAGAACTGACGCATGATGCTGGAAGTTCTTTTTCGTATTTCTGCGCAAAGAGTTTTGCTGCTTCATGCCATGCCGGATCGTTTTTACCGGCAGAGAAATGCTGAAGCATAATGTCCCAGGTAACTATACATTTATGTGTTTTCCGCACCTGCATGCAGATATCAAGGTCATAGAAATGAAAGCCCCTGAAAGTCTTCTCATCGAAGCTTGCCCGGGAAAAAAGTTCCTTTCTGATTGCAAAGAACAGGCCATCAACAGCAACCACTTCGGAATCGTTTTTATCCCAGGAGAAAACAACAAGTATGAATCTTTCGCCTCTGTCCAACTGGTGAATCACCCTGCCTTTTAAAAAGGGCTGCCCGGCAATATGCCACCGCAGGTCATCCTTGAAAAGATACTGAGTACCTGCAACACCAATCAGCCCTGTGGATGAGTCTTGTAAAAATTTACTCTCAAGATTTTTTCCCCACCCCTCTTCCATGAAAAAAACATCTTCATGAACAAACACCAGAATCTCCCCGGCAGCCTTCTGTACTCCCATGTTATAGGCAGCACAGATTCCCATCTCACCCTTGCGGTTGTCGATTCTGATATACTCGTTGTCACAACCGACAGTTTTCTGCACATTACGCTGATGGAAATCCCATTCAGGAGCTTGCCGCGAACACACAATCACGCTAATCATAATTCATCCCATACTTAAGCCATTAAAGGTTCTTTTTGCTCTTCCTGTTTCTCTTCTGCACCACTTTCCTTTTACTGACAGGTAATGCTTTTTTTGGGTTTGAACTGGATTTGCCTTGAAATCATTCGACAGGCAGACTGTTTTTGTCTGCAACAACCTGTTTTTCACCAATTCATAACCCGGCAATAATTTGAAAATAGGTGAAATGATGATCTAAGTGCAAAAAAAAGCAAGATCAGGATATAGCTATAATTAGGATAGGGGTCGGGCCAACCTTTTTCTATAAAAATCAAAGCCTTACAAGAAGTCGTCATCGCCTTCCCAATAAATCCCGTTTTCTTCATTATAGAGACCCTCTCCTGTACCGCTTTTATAAAAAGCACTGAATTATCTTAGATGCCATATACTCTGAATTTCTGTATCTCCGGAATCAGTTCCAAATTTTGTTGGTGGGTAGCTGGGAAATATTTTTTTAAGCTGCCTGCGCGGCAGAACAGGAGCTGTTCACTTAGCATAGGGGGTCGGGCCAAAAAATTATCAGTTTATTAAAGGTGTTTAAAATAAGTAAGAGGGAAATAAAGTAAAAGAGAGTACCTCATTTGCTCGTTCCCGAAATGGATATGTCCGGTTTCAATCCACGCTCCCGTGAAGGAGCGACT
>JAAYIG010000129.1 GCA_012523595.1 Fibrobacter sp. | reverse complement strand
GCTTTTTCCCTTTTCAGTAGGAACGGGTTTTCTTCCTGTTACTTCATTAAAAAACTTATTATACTGTGGACTGGTGAAAAACATAACCACGAGCATAATCAGAATAAAAGCGATCAATGAATTCTTATTCAATTACCTTCTCTCCTCTATTGGATCATATCCGCCTCTGCTTAATGGATTGCAGCGGCACAATCTCCAGATAATTAAAAAAGCAGCTTTAAAAATATTGTAATTTTGTAGAGCCATCTCTGCATATTCAGAGCAGGTAGGCCTGAATTTACAAGAACCATCAGGTATACAGAACAGTGTTTTAAAAAACCTTTTTCCGTATCTCAATGTGATTATTTCTATTTTTTTGATATATTTTGCCATAATTCAAGACATTTTTCTATTTCTTTATTTTCTTTATTTTTTATTCCAGGACGGGGCCGGATGAGGACATCGTAGAATGGTGGGCTTTTTCTTATTTTTTTTCTGAATAACTCTCTGAATACTCTTTTTATTTTGTTCCTTTCAACCGCATTTCCTGTTTTTTTTGATACAATTATGGCTATCCTATCATTTTTTTCTTTTCTGTTTTGATAATAGATACAATATCCGGAACACTCCCACCTCTTTCCGTTAAGAAGTATCCGTGATATTTCGCTCTTTTTTCTTATTCTATCTTTTCTACGGAAAAGATATCTTGATTGGTCACCTCTTTTTTCTAACATAGAGGTGTTGTTTTTTTTTAGAGGGAATCAGATACTGTCAGCCTTTTTCTTCCTTTACTTCTTCTGCTACTCAGTACTTTTCTTCCGTTAGCTGTTTCCATTCTTGATCGGAAACCGTGTTTGTTAGCTCTTTTTCTGTTTGATGGCTGGTATGTCCTCTTCATTTCTTTCTCCTTTAAGAATAATTTTATAAAAATGCTTTTCGTGACCTATTTTTGTCAAATCTTTTTCAATTTAGCCTTAATTAAAATCTTTCTTCTCTTTTTTTTCACATTTATTAATTTTACTACCATGCATACGACATTATGGCAGGATGTTCTCTCTACAATTTCCCGTTCTATAGATCCAAACCGTTTTGAAACCTGGTTTAGACCATTAACACTGAATCATGGTAATGATCCGTTTTGTATTTCCCTTTCTGCTCCAAATCAGTATATAGCAGATTTTATAGAACAAAATTATAAATCTCTTATTCTTTCAACTGCAAGTCAGATCTCCTCTGATATAAAAAATATCTCATTCTCAGTAAAAAGCACTCCTCTTCGCGATAATGAGGTTCAAACTTCTCATATTCAACATGAATTAAAAGATTCTGGTTCATATCCACAACTAAATAAAAGATTCACGCTCGATAAATTTGTAGTTGGTCCAAATAATCAGTTTGCAAGAAGTGCTGCTCTTGCGGTATCCGAATCTCCTGGAAAAACAAAGTTTAACCCTTTGCTCATTTACGGAGGTGTTGGATTGGGAAAGACCCATCTGCTCCAATCCATCGGAAACTATGTCTTAAATTCTTCTCCGGATCTTATTGTTACCTACATTACCTCAGAAGAGTTTTATCTTAATTTCATCGATGCTATTAAGAACAACAACACAAAGAGATTTACAGCAAAATTTCGTTCTTCTGATCTTCTATTGATGGATGATGTTCAGTTTTTTGCAGGAAAAGAGAGCACTCAGGAGGAGTTTTTCTACATTTTTAATACTCTTTACCAGAATGGTAAGCAGATTGTCCTGACTTCAGATCTTCCTCCCTCTTCTCTAAAAGGACTTCAGGATCGCCTTATTTCACGTTTTCAGTGGGGACTCAGTGTTGATATTCAACCACCAGATCTTGAGACACGTGTTGCTATTCTTAAAAAGAAGGCTGAAGAGGACAATTTGAGTATACCACAGGACATTCTATATTATATTGCTGAGAATGTCTCTTCTAATATAAGGGAACTTGAAGGTGTAGTGATTCGCCTTCTGGCTTATGCTTCAATAACAAAATCTGACATAACTCTGGATCTTGTTAAAAGCGTATTAAAGGAAACAACCAAACCAGAACAGACAAAACTATCAATAGATAAGGTAATAGATAAAGTCGCTGAATATTATAAAGTACCTGTGAACAATATCAGGGAAAAAAACAGAAGAAAAGAGGTTGCTCATTGTCGCCAGGTGGCAATGTATATCTCAAAAATGGTTACTAACAATTCATTAAAGACCATTGGCTTGAATTTCGGCGGCAGAGATCACAGTACAGTTATCCATGCTGTTCAGCAAATAGAAGCACTTAAAAACAAAGACCCTTCTATTGCCAGGGATATTGAATACATAATATCCTCTTTGAATTGTTGATACTTATTCTGTTTCTATTTTGTGGATAACATGTATAAATTAAACAATTAATGGGTTATCGTCATATTTTTTATTTTTAAAAATGTTTAATCAACATTTAAATTGTCAGTATAATCAAGGAGTTACTTATTTTCTAGTACTTATCAACACTTCTATATACTTATACTATTTTTATTAATTCATATTTTATTAGATATTTTAATGTGTAGATAAATAAAATTTTCGGGAGTCTTTATGGCTATCTCAATTCAAAAAAAAGATCTTTATGATTTAATGCTGAAGGCTTTTCCAATTATCCCTGCAAAAAGTTCTCTTCAGATTCTTTCAAATTTCAAACTGACCTATACAGGTTTTCATCTTGAAATATCAGCAACTGATCTTGATCATTCATTAAAGGTAGCGGGTACTGCGACTGGAGAAGGGCCTTTTGATGTGACTGTGAATGCCAGAAAAGCTTTTGAGATAGTAAGAGAGCTTCCAGATGGCAATATATCACTGGATATAGATGAAAATGTTCTTTCAATAAATTGTGAAAGTGGTTTTTCCTGTAAGATAGCAGGAGCTGACTCAAGAGATTTTCCGGGTTTTCCGGAGATAGCATCATCAAATGAGTTTGAGATTACAGCACAGGTTCTCAAAGATATGATATCAAAGAGCAGCTTTGCTGTTGCAAAAGATGAATCGAGGGCTTGTCTTTGCGGAGTTCTCTGGGAAATAGAGGCAGACAAGACTGGAATGGTTGCAACAGACGGGCACAGGCTGGGTAGTACTTTTTTAAATGTGCCTCTTAATGTTCCAAATCCAATGAAAGGCATAATATCACCAAAAAGCCTTCTCAGCCTGATAAAGATTATGGATGGAAAATCGCCTGATGAGAAGATAAAGGTGAATTTAGGTGAAAAATATGTGTTATTTTCCACCCAATCGATGGTTTTGTGTTCAAAACTGATTGAAGGTACTTATCCGGATTATACAAAGGTAATACCAAGGGTAAATCCGAAAAAGGCGGTAATTGAGAGAGCGGTTCTTCAAAATGCAGTAAGGAGAGTATCTGTTTTATCAAACCAGAAGACGCATCTTGTAAAGTTTACTTTTACAAAAGATAACCTGGAGATTGTAGTATTAAATAAAGATATAGGCGGAGAGGCAAGGGAAATAATACCTGTGGAGTATGGTGATGACAGCCATACCATAGGGTTTAACGGGCAGTACATGTCTGAGATTCTTGATATAATGAAATCTCCAAAAATAAGAATAGAGATGAATACTCAGATAAGTGCTTGCCTTATGTTTCCTGTGAAAGATGGAGATGAAAAAGACACAAGTGATGATCTTTTTCTGATCATGCCTCTGAGGATAATGGATGAAGGATGATCAGTTAGTAATGACAGATTATTAAATTTTTATAAATTGTTAATCCGGGCTTCCGGATAGTGAAAAAGATCTTGTTAACTCTGAATTATTTTGTGTAAAGCATAGATAATTCAGATATAGAATGGGTATCAGCATCTCAAGATTTCTTCCGGACAGCATAAAGACCCATCAGTCGGTATATTCCGGATGAGGGAATATTTCATGTCAGTGAGGGTTTCCTTTTCAGGAATATTCCTGATTTTTTCAGTCCTTCCCTTGTACAGCAATCCATTTGAATCCGAGTTCAATTTTTACGGATTACCCTATCTGATTTTTACAAATCCTGCTTTGCTTTCCACACAGGAGGGGAATCCTTCTGGAGTTCAATTTTATTACAATACTTTAGAAAAAGAATTTGGGTTTAAGGGCGCTTCTATTTTATCGTTTAAAGATAATTCTTTTTCTCTTGGGTATGCTAAGGGAACAGACCCCAGGCACAGGGTATACAGTGCCTATTCTTATCGTTACAGGATTTTTCACTTTGGATCCTCATATTCGGTATCTTTTTTTCCTGATTATCCCTCATTAACGGTTGATTTCGGTGCAGCGGTCAATATATCAGGGAGGTTTATATCTCTAACAGGAAATAACCTGATAGGAACAGATTCGATCTTATCCAGGTTTAACAGAAAAGTCTCATTATCTGCATGTGGTGTTTTTCCTTTTTTGAATTTTCTGGGATTTGATTGTGCTTACTATATGAATTTTTTCGATGAGAAGGAAAAGGTACCATTTCACGGGGGAAGATTAGCGTTATCTGGAAAAGGTTCGACTTTTTTTCCTGTTCAAATGTCCCTGGGAATAGATGTTTACAGTGATAAAGACAGAATTATTCGTGAGAAAGTCAATGGATCACTTGGTTTATTAATAAAAATCGGAGAGATGGGAGCAGGAATATTTTCCGGAGCCCATTATGATTTAAGCAACAGGGATAAGGGCTTTTACGGTAGTGTTTATTTCAATCCCACACTTTTTTATGACAGGACCCCTCCTGTGATCGATCTGGAAATCTATAGCAGTGAGGAACAGAAAGAAAATAAAGGGGTTTATTTAAAGATAAGTTGTCAAGAGAAGGGAGAGAGTTCGGGGATAAAGAACTGGACAGTGGTTTTCAGCACACTTCCCTCGAAAGAGGGGACGATATTAAAGACTTTTTCAGGAGGAAATCTTCCACCATCTACCTTATACTGGGATAGAAATGACATTTCAGGCAGGTTTCCGGATAAGGAGAAGTGCTATGTAAGAATGGTGGTATACGACAGAAACAACAATGTTTCAGTTACACCTTGGAAGGTTATAGATCCTGTTAAATGATTTGACAAAAGTATTAACTTTCAATAAATTAGTAAACAAAAGCCATTTCTGGCCGTATTAATATTAATGAATCTACAGTACCTTCAGTTATCCAATTTCCGTAATCACAGAGAGACGAATCTATCATTTCCCACCTCGGGAGCGATATTTGAGGGGATCAACGGATCCGGGAAGACCAATCTTCTGGAATCCATTTATCTGCTGTGTACGGGTCGTTCTCAGCGTGGTGCAAAAAGATCGGATATGATTACCTTTGATGCAGAGCACTCGTATATAGAAGGCAGTTTTGTTGATTCAGATGGAGGAGCCAGGACTGCCTCCATGGGATTCAGCAGGGATAAAAATCTGATCATGAGGTTAGATGGAAATCAAGTGCAATCTTTTTCAGACTGGTTTGGGCACAGGCCGATTGTTTCTTTTGGGTCTGAAGATCTGATGCTTATAAGCGGTTCACCGGAACACAGGCGGCGTTTTCTTGATATAACAGGAAGTCAGGTTGATAATGGATATCTCAGGGCTCTTATCTCGTACCGTCACTGGTTATCCTGCAGGAACCGGATTTTAGGTGAAAAAATTGACATAATACAATGTGAGACATACGAGGAGAAGATGGCGGAAACGGGTGCCGAGATTTTTATCAGAAGGAAAGAAATAATAAATGAAATATCCTGTCATTTTTCCGGTTTTTATGAGGAAATAAGTGGAAAGCAGGAGAAAGCGGAATTGTGTTACGAACCTGGTATTAAGTGCGATTCTGTTAGTAAAAACGAGTGGAAAAATGTATTTTATAATATGCTTTCTGAACACAGGAGGAAGGACATCCAAACCGGCTTTACCACGATAGGTCCACACAGGGATGACATATGTTTCCTGATAGAAAATAAACCCGCAAAAAAATTTGGATCACAAGGTCAATGTCGGTCAATTGTGCTGGCTCTCAAGCTGAGTTCAGTCAATTGCGTGGAGAAATTCCGAAAAGAGAGGATGATCTTTCTGATAGATGACGCCTTATCTGAACTGGATTCAATTCGCACATCCATGGTTTTTCCTCTTGTGGAGAAGAGAGGTCAGGTTTTTATAGCGGCACCCCGGATAAATGTACCGGTAAGCAGTGATTTTCTCAGGTGTATAGTATCAGAAGGAAAAGTCATGGTGTCATGAAGGCTTGGAATTATCCTGAGAAACTGGGTTCTATTCTCGAGAACATTCTTTCTGAGCGCGGGTATCATACTATTTGTAAAGAATACGAAGTGGTATCGAGATGGAAAGAGATAGTTGGAGAGAGGATTTCGAATGTAACTGAGTGCAGCCGTGTTGAGGACGGGATTTTATATGTGAATGTATCAACTGCGCCCTGGAGGCAGGAGATTGTATTTCTTAAGCGGGAGATATTGAAGCAGATAAAGAAAGTTACGGGGTGTGACACAATAAGAGACATAAAATTCGGGTAAAGATTTTTCAGATAAATATTACGGTTTGGAGCCAGTATGAGTGAACAGAAGTATACTGCTGATAGTATAAAGACGCTTAAGGGTCTTGATGCGGTACGTAAGAGGCCTGCGATGTACATTGGGAGCACCGGTTCTACGGGATTGCATCATCTGGTCTACGAGGTTGTAGATAACTCCATAGATGAAGCTTTGGCAGGGTACTGTAACAGAATAGAGGTGATTATTCACGCAGACAATTCAATTTCTGTTCTGGATAACGGCAGGGGAATACCGATTGATTACCATACAGAGGAGAAAATGTCTGCATTACAACTGGTGCTGACCACTCTTCATGCGGGCGGGAAATTTGACAATTCATCATACAAGGTATCTGGCGGGCTTCACGGTGTAGGAGTATCCTGTGTTAATGCGTTATCATCATGGATGAAGGTTGAAGTTTACAGAGACAACATGGTTTATTTCATGGAGTTTCATCGTGGAATTCCATTGGAAGAGATAAAGGTGGTCGGGACGACCGATCGTCAGGGAACGAGAGTGACATTCAAGCCCGACGATGAGATATTTGAAACGACGGAGTACAGCTACGATATATTGTCAAAGCGTTTGAGAGAGCTTGCTTTTTTAAACAAGGGTGTATGTATTGTTCTCAGTGATGAACGTCCGGAAGGGAAGAAACATGAGTTTTGTTATCCCGGAGGTCTTGGGTCATTTATAACCTATCTTGACGAAAACAAGACAACACTGCATCCGGATCCGATCTGCTTTTTTCAAGTCAGGGGTGGTGTAGAGATAGAGATTGCGATGCAGTACAATGATTCTTATACCGAGAATATTTTTTCATTTGCAAATAACATTAATACCATTGATGGCGGAACTCATCTTTCCGGATTTAAAAAAGGATTGACCAGGGCCATAAACACCTATGTAACGAACAATAATCTTCTCAAGAACAACAAGGTTGAGTTGAAGGGAGAGGATCTCAGGGAGGGACTGACCGCGGTTATAAGCGTTAAGCTTCCCAACCCCCAGTTTGAGGGTCAGACCAAAGGTAAGCTGGGAAATTCTGATATCATGGGTATAGTTGAGGCATCTGTAGGTGAGATGCTGGGGACATTTCTCGAAGAAAATCCGCAGATAGCCAGGAAAGTTATTGATAAATGTGTAAATGCTGCGATAGCTCGTGAGGCTGCCCGAAAGGCTCGTCAGTTGGCCCGCAGGAAAACGATCATGGATGGAGGGGGATTACCCGGTAAGCTGGCTGATTGCCAGGAACGGGACCCGTCCAGATGTGAGATATTCATTGTTGAGGGAGACAGTGCGGGCGGGAGCGCGAAAATGGGTCGTGACAGGTCTTTTCAAGCGATACTACCGCTGAAGGGTAAAATTTTAAATGTAGAAAAAGCGCGCCTGGATAAGGTTATATCTCACGATGAGATACAGATAATTGTACAGGCTCTTGGCACGGGATTTGGGAGCAGTGAGGATGAGGATGGTTTCAATTTATCCAAGCTCCGCTATAACAAGATAATTATAATGACCGATGCAGATGTTGATGGATCGCATATAAGGACACTTCTTCTTACATTTCTTTTCAGACATATGCCAGGTCTGATAGAGAATGGAAATGTATATATCGCTCAGCCGCCTCTATACAAAATCAAATCCGGTAAGGATGAGATATACGCGTATAATGATGAGGAAAAAGAACAGGTTCTGGCTGAGTGGAAAGAAAAGAAAAATGTAGTGATTCAAAGATACAAAGGTCTTGGAGAGATGAACCCGGAGCAGCTTGCTGACACCACAATGAATCCTGAAACAAGAAAGCTTCTTCAGGTAAAACTGGAGGATGTGGTTGAAGCGGACCGCATATTTACCATGCTTATGGGTGAGGAAGTAGAACCCAGACGTCGATTCATTGAAGAGAACGCATCCAAAGTTAAGAATCTGGATATATAATGAATGGAAAACGTACATTATTATTGACAAATGATGACGGATATGCAAACTTCGGAATAAGACTTCTGTTCGATGTTTTGTCGGAGGAGTATAACGTAGTAGTTGTGGCTCCAGACAGAGAGCGCAGCGGAGTTGGGCACGCATTCACGTTTAATGCACCTCTTCATTATGAAAAAATGGAATCTGACCCGATGCGCGGGTACATGGTAACCGGGACACCTGCCGACTGTGTGAAATTCGCAGTAAGTTATCTTCTTCCTCAGCGTCCCGATGTAGTAGTTGCCGGTCTGAATATGGGTGAAAACTCCGGACTTTCCGCATTTTATTCCGGAACTGTTGCTGCGGCCCGTGAAGGGGCTTTCTGGAATATTCCCAGCTTCGCGTTCTCCTTGTGCAAAGTAAGTGAGGAAAGTGCCAGGGAATACGCAGATATGATTCCCAGTATAATAAGACGAGTAATAAGCTCCGAAAACAGGACCTTGCCTGAGGACGCCAAGGTTTTTTACAATATCAATTTCCCTCCCTGTCAGGTATCCGAAGTAAAAGGTACGATTGTTACCTGGCAGAGTATGGCTTTCTTTGATGACAGGTATGAGAGAGTTGAAGTTGAGAGCCATCACAGTGGTGAGGGTTTCATGATTTATGGAGAGAAAAAGGACATAGAAGTTTCCGATGCTTACGATTCACGGGCATTGATGAACAATCATATTACAATTACACCGCTTAGCTTCGATGCAACCGCGCACAGTGCAATACCCCACCTCCGCTGGCTCGAAGATGAAGACTTTACAAAGAGGTAATTTCCGATGAGTGATGCAGGTAACAGAATAAGTTCCGTCTTTATTGAAGACGAGATGCAGAAGTCGTATCTTGACTACTCAATGAGCATGATAACATCACGTGCGCTTCCTGATGTACGTGATGGATTGAAGCCGGTACACAGAAGAGTGCTTTTCGGTATGCAGGAACTGGGGCTTCATCACAACAAACCTCCCAAGAAGTGTGCCCGTGTGGTTGGAGATGTAATCGGTAAATATCATCCTCACGGTGATGCTGCTGTATATGATTCTCTAGTGAGAATGGCTCAGGATTTTTCTCTTCGCTACCGGATGGTGAACGGTCAGGGTAATTTCGGATCGATAGACGGAGATCCACCTGCGGCAATGAGGTATACAGAGTGTAGAATGACCGCTTTGGCTGAAGAGATGCTTGCAGATCTCGAAAAAGAGACAGTTGGCTTTGTTCCCAACTACGATGATTCTCTTAAGGAACCATCAGTCCTGCCTTCTAAATTACCATTCCTTCTTGTAAATGGTACAACCGGAATTGCTGTTGGAATGGCAACAAATATGGCTCCTCATAACCTGAGTGAAGTTGTTGATGCCATTGTGAAGGTTGTGGATGATGAATCGATTTCAATAGAAGATCTGTTCAAGATAATTCCAGGTCCTGACTTCCCTACTGGAGGGATTATCTATGGCAGAAGCGGAATACTGGAAGCATACAGAACCGGTAAAGGCAAGGTAATAATCAGAGCCAGGGCGGAAGTTGTAAAGACGCAAAATGATCGTGAAGAGATTGTGATCACAGAGATTCCATACATGGTGAATAAGGCATCACTACTGGAGAAGATTGCCGACCTGGTCCGTCAGAAGACAATAGAGGGGATTTCGTTTATCCGGGATGAGTCGGACCGCAATGGAATGCGGATAGTGATAGGCATAAAGAAAGATGATTTCGGTGATGTTGTTCTCAATCAGCTTTACAAATATACCATGATGCAGACAACATTCGGAATAATCAATCTTGCACTGGTAGATCTGCAGCCGCGATTACTGAATCTCAAAGAGCTGATCAGCCATTTCATAAATCATCGTCATGAAATTGTTGTCAGGAGAACAAGCTACGAGCTTAAAAAAGCTCAAGAGCGTGCACATATTCTTGAAGGACTCAGAATAGCCCTGGATCATATAGACGAAATTGTGGCATTGATCAAGGGATCGAGTTCTCCGGAAGATGCGCAGATAAAGCTTCAGGATCGCTTTGCTCTGAGTGAGATACAGGCCAAGGCAATTCTTGATATGAAGCTGCAGCGTCTCACTGGCCTTGAGCGGGATAAAATCGAGTCCGAGTACCAGGAGCTGCTTATACTGATAAGTAAATTAACCGCTATTCTGGAAAGCAGAGAGCAGCGGATGCAGATAATAAAGGATGAGTTAATAGATCTGAAAACCCGTTATGGTGATCCTCGTCGGACCGAAATTGTGGATGCAACAGGCGATGTGGAAATTGAGGACCTGATTGCGGAAGAGGACATGGTGATCACCATGACACATGACGGGTATATAAAGAGGACAGCTGTAAATACATACAGATCTCAGGGCCGAGGCGGCAAGGGTGTAAAGGGGATGGATTCCAAGGAAAACGATTTCATCAATACACTGTTTATCGCCTCGACACACGCATACATTCTTTTCTTTACGAATACAGGAAGATGCTACTGGTTGAAAGTGTACAGGATCCCGGAAACTGCCCGTCAGTCCCGGGGAAAACCAATTGTGAACCTGATTGATCTCAAGCCAGAAGAGAAGATAGCGGCTTTTGTGCCGGTACGGGAATTTGATAACAACCATTTCATTGTTACAGCTACCGAGCAGGGGGTAATCAATAAACAACCCTTGTCGGCTTACTCCAATGTCCGTCGTGATGGTATCAACTCTATCAACCTCGATGAAGGTGACCGTGTTATTGAATGTAAACTGACGACCGGTAATGATGATATCATTCTTGCTACCAGTTCCGGACAGGCGGTGAGATTTCATGAAAGCGCGGCCAGGGAGCTGGGACGAAACACCCGTGGAGTCAAAGGTATTACTCTTAGAGGTGGAGATAAGGTTGTAGGGATGATAATTGTGGATGAAAGCTATGATGTGCTGACAGTAACAGAAAATGGGTATGGAAAACGGACACCTGTTTCTGAATACCGTAAAACCAATCGTGGCGGATCGGGTATTATAAATATCAAGGTTACAGAGAAGAACGGCAATGTGGTGGCGCTAAAAGGGGTAAAAGATGGATCAGACCTCATGCTGATAACAAGGAACGGAATTATAATCCGTGTAGATGTTGATAAGGTGTCAACAATTGGCCGTAACACTCAGGGAGTGAAATTGATCAGCCTTGACGAGGATGACAGTGTAATCGATGTGGCGCTCTGTGACCGTGAAACAGATGATGATTCTGAGGGCGGTCAAACAGAATCCATTCCAGAGGCAATACCCGAAGGAATAATGGAAGAAGAGGCAGAGGACAGCTTCAAGGTTCCGGAAGAAGAATCAGGGTCTGAAGATGAGGGCCAGGATTCTGAGGGTCAGGCCGGCACTGATACGAGCAAAGAATAGAAAATCTTTAAGGTACAGGGCAGGGTACAGATTAGGGAAAGGCCCGGATCTGTACCTTAGTCTCTTAACTTTGAAATTGTCAGCAGAAGCGTAGCTAAAGTAGCTAAGATTGTTGAGATTTTGAAAACTGCATCGGCAGTGTCCACAAAACGCTTGTGAGGATTTGAGTATTTGATTTTATAAGGAACTACTACCGCATCACCTGGCTGCAACCTGTAGTGTTTAACATTTGATATCTTGTTAGTTATAACGCTTCCATTGGCTTTGATAATGTAAACATTGTTTTTATCTGCGTTATCATTCATCCCACCTGCAATTTCGATATAGTGAGATGCCTTAAAATCTTTATTCTCATATTTAAAGGTTGCGGGGTTAAAGACCTCACCAATGACTGAAACGGTGTTTAGATTTCTGGGGACAAAGAGGTCATCACCATCCTCGAGAACGAAATTGGAGTAAGAGCTTTCATTTTGCAGATCAACGACCACTCTTCCCATTGCAGATGTACTATCAAGCATTCTTTTCAGAACCATTTGACGATTGAGCACATTCCAGGCCTCCGTAGAGTTATCAGCCGCAAGGGTAGCTGATTGCTTGAGTATATCCATTTCCATCTGTCTGCCGTATTCCTCCATACGGCGTATTTCCATTTCTTTAACGGATTTTCTGGTAAAAACAGCAGCACTTAAATAAGCATCATCCTTGAATCCACCAGCACGCTTGATAAGATCACCAAGAGTTTCACCGTCAAAAAGCACGTAAGTTCCAGGATAGGCTATCTGGCCTCTGAGGGTAACTTTTCTTTCAGGGGTCCATCCGGTTTTATTTCTGATATAGATTCTATCGGTTCGTTGCAGGACAATGTTGTGTTGAGGATCATCTTTCATGGCACATTCTACACAGAAATCGAATTTCTGAATATCGATTTGTTCTCCCCAGTTCAAATTGCGTCTGTAAATTTCGCCTTTCAGAGGACTGGCTTCATCCTTTAGTCCTCCTGCCTGAAGGATAAGGTCACGGACGTTCATATTACTGAGCAGCTTATATTTTCCGGGATTGGTTATAGCGCCATCGATATATACGGAGCGATCAGGTTCGAAAAAATCCTTATGATAGATTACAATCTGATCACGTTCCATGAGCTGCAAGTCATCACTACTACCCGGATTTTCGAGGACATTTTGGAGGTTGAAAGCGACAATTTTATTCAGAAAAGAGGGCTCTTCCTGGCGGAGCACGACGGCATATTCGAAATAGGTTTCCGGCAATAATGAATTGTAATCTTTGATAAGATCGCTGATTCGCATTCCGTTTTTAAACTCATATTTTCCGGGGCGGAGTACATTTCCGTTGAGATAGACAGTGTTTTTATCCTTTAGCAGAATGGGAAAGATTTTTACAATATCGCCGTCCAGAATAGAAAAGTCAGGAAGCTTTTCTCCGACAGAGTCGATATCCAGAACAGTTTTATACTGGTTTTCCGTAAAGCGTTCGACCTGAAGCTTATTGCTCCAGGCTGCGGGAGTGATTCCTCCTGCCAGCTCGACCAATTGAGCAAGTGTTGTTTCTCCACTTAGTTCATAGAGAGCACTTCTTCTTACATTTCCTGCCACAGCAGCCATATTTTTAACAATCGGTACAAGGATGACATCACCGGATTGTAAACGCAGACCGGTTTTGTCATTTCCTGAGAGCAGAAATTCATAGAAATCGATCTTTGAGACAAGTTTTCCATTACGTTTCAATTGAACATTTCTCAATGAGCCGTTCTTTGTGGGACCACCGGCGGCAAAAAGGGCATTGGTGACATTTGATAGAGCGCTTATGGTATAAAAACCAGGAGACATCACTTCCCCTACTATATAAACCCCAATAGTTCGGAGTTCTCCCATTGAGACAGATACGCTGACACCCTCGATCTTCTCAACTTTATCCTGAATGTTTTTCTTCATTGCTCCAAAAGATAGACCTACCACAGATACAGGGCCGATTCTTGGAATTACAATTTTTCCGTCTCTGCCGACTTTAAGGCGGTATTCCTCATTAATTCTCCCCCAGAGATTGACAATAATTTCAT
Organism: Fibrobacter sp.; assembly: GCA_012523595.1. Classification (NCBI taxonomy): domain Bacteria; kingdom Pseudomonadati; phylum Fibrobacterota; class Fibrobacteria; order Fibrobacterales; family Fibrobacteraceae; genus Fibrobacter; species Fibrobacter sp. The sequence goes on along the minus strand of JAAYIG010000129.1, from coordinate 12,064 downwards.
CACTGACGTTGATAGGGTAATCTGCAGGAACAGATGCGAAATCGGTAGGTGCGAAAGTAGAAGGTTTGGATTTTTCGAATATATCATATCCAAAGATTTTCAAGGAAGAGATAATACTGTCGGGATTAATATCTTCAGCTCTGAGCAGTTTTTCGTAGATTGAGTAGTTTTCTAATTGCTGTTTTCCTAACAGAGATGAATCAAGGTTGGAAGAATCGGTAGTATCGGAGCTATTAACTAGACCGGGAATTTTTAAAGAATGAGAAGAGAGAGCTCCCGGTCCATAAAGCTCATGAATGATGCGACTTTGATCACCAGAGGGTGCTCTCTGATTTTTAAGCTGCTGCTGAATTTGATTCATCAGTGCAGGATCGACCTGTTGTGCACTGATTCCGGAAAGTGAGAGAATGAAACAGCCAAAAAGAAAAAACAACTTTGAACGGAAAAGAGAAAACATCAGCCAATTGCCTCTTTAATGTCGTAAAAGATTCCATTATCAATTAGAAAAGCCCGGAGACCTGATGGTCCCAGATTTATGAATAAATTATGTTTTACAGCCAGGATAACAGCTTCATAGAAATGCTTAGAGGGATCCGGATTTAAATTAATTCCATATTCCTCATGAACTTCTGAGGGGTCGGCAACAGGATCCCAAACATCAACGTTAAGGCCGAAATCTTTCAGCTCATTAACAATGTCAATTACTTTTGAGTTTCGGATATCGGGTACATTTTCCTTGAATGTCATACCCAGAATAAGAACATAACCACCCATTATGTTAAGTTTTTGATGTATCAGCTTTTTTATAAGTTCTCTGGCGAAGTATCTACCCATTGCATCATTGATTCGTCGTCCAGCCATAATAATCTGAGGGTGGTGGCCGATTTCCTCGGCTTTAAAAGCCAAATAATAAGGATCGACGCCGATACAGTGTCCGCCAACCAGCCCGGGCTCAAAGGGAAGGAAATTCCATTTAGATGAAGCAGCTTTCAGTACATCATGAGTGGAAATACCCATTTTATCGAAAATTATTCTCAGTTCATTCATCAGGGCAATGTTAATATCGCGCTGGGTATTTTCAATGACTTTAGCTGCTTCTGCCACTTTAATGCTTCTGGCGCGATGAATACCGGCTTTTACCGCTGTGCCATAAACGTGAGCAACTTTTTCCAGTGTCTCTGCAGTATCCCCGGAGACAACCTTTGTTATAGTAGCAAAAGTGTGTTTTTTATCACCAGGATTGATTCTTTCAGGAGAGTACCCCACAAAGAAATCTTTTTTCCATTTCATACCGGAAAATTTTTCCAGAACAGGTACACATTCATCTTCGGTAACCCCGGGGTATACGGTAGATTCGTAAACGACAATTGCTCCTCTTTTAAGGTTGGTACCGACAGTTTCAGAGGAACGGTAAAGCGGAGTGAGATCAGGATTTTTGTGTTTATCAATAGGTGTAGGGACAGCCACGATAATGAAATCGGCTTTGCTTATAACCGAAGGATCTGAGGAGAACTGCATAGACGAATTTCTCAAATCCTCATCGGAGACTTCTTTATTGGGGTCGGTTCCGCTTTTAAGTATCTCAATACGGGAATTATTTATGTCAAAGCCATAGACATTAAAATACTTTGATAATTCTACTGCCAGTGGTAAACCGACATATCCTAATCCAACGACACAAATTTCAGGTTTATACATCATATCCTCCTGATTTTACGGTTTATTTTCTGTGAAATCAACAGACGGATTTCAAACGGAAAAGAGGCCGCAAAAATAATACCAGGATAGAGAGATAAATGAATTACAGGTTATTTATTAAAATACAACAAGTTACAAAGAAAAATCGAGAAGTTGTGTAAATCAAACCCTGTAATATTCTCTGTACCATCTGATAAACTCAGCGATTCCCTTATCGATGTTGGTTTTAGGTTTATATCCCAGAGACCTGATTTTCTGTATATCTGCTTTAGTTGCCGGGACATCTCCCGGCTGCATTGGAAGAAACTCTCTTTTGGCCTTTTTGCCCAATTGCAGTTCAATTTGTTCAATGAAGTCAAGGAGGTTTTCTGCTCTGCTGTTTCCGATATTGTAAATTTCATTGGGTCTGGGGTTATCAAGAACCCTTATTACCCCATCTACAATGTCATCTATATATGTGAAATTTCGCATCATTTTTCCGTTATTGAATATCTGAATCGGTTTTTCTTCAAGGATGGCTTTAGTGAAAAGAAACAAAGCCATATCAGGCCGTCCCCAGGGCCCGTATACGGTGAAAAAGCGCAGACCGGAACAGGGTATGCCGTAAAGATGACTGTAGCAGTAGGCAGTGAGTTCGTTTGAGCGCTTTGTTGCCGCATAAAGAGAGATGGGTTGATCGACAGGGTCGGTTTCGGAAAAAGGCAGCTTGGTATTTTTTCCGTAAACAGAGGAGGAGGAAGCATAAACGAAATTTTTAACAGTGAAATGTCTTGAAAGTTCCAGAATATTGAGAAATCCCTCATTGTTGGATTTTTGATATGCAAAGGGATGAGTGAGGGAGTAACGGACTCCGGCCTGGGCAGCGAGATGACAGATCAGATCAGGTTTATACTCACTGAAGATCTCCTTTAAACCGGAATAATCACAGATATCAAGTTTGTGAAAGTGGAAATTGGGAAACTTTTGGAGGATTGAAAGTCTTGCTTCTTTAAGAGCAGGATCATAGTATTGGTTAATGTTGTCGATACCAATTATCTCTTTTCCCTCTGACAAGAGTCTTCTGCTGAGATTGAATCCGATGAATCCGGCGGATCCGGTGATCAAAATCATAAATTTCCTCCAAAAAATTTTGGTTTTACGGATGCATCACCGCCTTTTATCAGAGACCCTCTTGAGAGAATGAGCTGGCGGTAGTGATAGGGTTTGATGAGTTGGAGATCGTGGGTAGCCATAATTACGGTAGTTCCCCAACTGTTGATAGTCTGAAGGAGTTTAAAGATGTCCTGAGATACGGCTTCATCAAGATTACCCGTAGGCTCATCAGCAAGCAGAACCCATGGATCGTTTACGATTGCCCTGGCGATAGAAACCCGTTGCTGCTCGCCGCCGGAGAGTTGATTGGGATAATTAAAACATTTATGACTTAAACCGGTAAGAGCAAGTACTTCAAATACTTTTCTTTTTATATCCCTCTCTCTTTTTCCGATTGCCCGCAAAGCGAAGGCTACATTTTCGAAAACGTTTCTGTCGTTGAGAAGTCTGAAATCCTGAAACACGATTCCCAGTTTTCTTCTGAGATAAGGCAGATCCCTGTTGCGGATATATTTAGAATCGAAGCTACAGGTGAAGACCTGACCGGAAGATGGCAGTTCTTCCATGTAAATGTGCTTGAGAAGTGTAGTTTTTCCGGCACCGCTGGCACCAGTCAGAAAAACGAACTCAGCTTTGTCGATAAAAAATGAAACGTCGTTTAAAGCCTCGTACTCATCGTATTTTTTTGTTACATGTGAGAACTGGATCATGATGACCCCGTTTTCTTCAAGAGGAAGTGAATTCTTTCTGACCTGATGGAGTATTTCCGTTCGGTAAAACCATCCCAGATTCCCAGGATTTTAAACTGGTTTTCGGGGATATTTTTCTCAATGAGTCTGGGGGGCAGGATTTTTTGAACATGACGCTCTGACAATTTTTCATACAGAGGCGGATTTTTTCTGACCTTTTTGAAAATGGTAAAATCATTGAATTGAAGAGATTCGTTTTGCTCGAAATAGCTGTGCCTTACCAGGGAATAATCTTCGTATTCTTCAAAATCCAGATATTCGAAAAAGTGCCTTATTGAGTTTGTTTCTGTGGTAATATCGAAAAGAAAACATCCACCAGGAGAAAGAGATTGGTAAACCAGGTTGAAAAGAATTCTGTAGTCGTCTATAGATTGGAGGTAGTTAATTCCATCATAGAGGAAGATAATAAGGTCGAAGGTTTTTTTAAGTGGGACAGCCCTGCAATCTGCACAGAAAAACGGTAGATTTTTTAATCTGGCTTCTCTGCACATATTCGGGTTCAGATCAGAGCCCAAATATCTGTACCCATTTTTTATAAGCATTTTGCCAAGAGAGCCGGTACCCCCTCCAACTTCAAAGATTGACGGATTTTTCTTTTTGAGATACTTTTTAATAATTCTTTTAATCAGTTCCAGCCACTCATCATATTCGACATGGCTCATGACTCGATCATAGACCGGTGCCAGAGCGTGATAAGCAGGTGTCCCATCTGTTCCTCTTGTATTCTGCATCCAATAGACCAATCAGATACGAATGTCCACGAAGATTTTTTTTCTCCATTCGGAGACAAGATTGATGAGTTTTTTCTGGGCGAGTATATCCCTGGTTTTTTCGGCCAGGATCAGGTAATCATGTTCTAATGTCAATTTTCTGTTACTTGCTCTATCATCAACCCTGTAAATGGCATAAGAGTTATCCTCCTTGACAGGCATGGTAATAAAACCCGTCCCTGAAGTGTCGATAGCAGTTCGTACGGCAGCAGGCAGTTCCAATAACGGCATCCATCCCAGTTTTCCGTTCTGTGATTTGGAAGCGGGATCATCACTGAATTTTTTTACAGCAGCAATGAACTGCTCAGAAGATTTGCAGCTGGTGCGGATAGAATCGAGTTTGGAAGTAACAGAAAGGATTTGCTGCTCAGTAGGAGCGACCCGAATGAAGATCTGCCTGAGATGGACTTTCTGATCTCTTTTTCCAAGGACATTCAGGATATGAAAACCAAGCCTTGTTTCGAAAGGTTCACTTATCTGGCCTGCAGCCAGAGAGAAGGCCTTTTCTTCGAAGGTGAGTTCGTTGAGAGAGCCTTTACTAATAAAACCCAGATCTCCACCGTCAGCACCCTCAGGACTTTCCGAAAACTGTCTGGCCATTTCGGCGAAATCTGCACCATTATCAAGCCGCTGCTTGATAGATTTGATTTTTGTGAATGCGGCCTGTCGTACGGAGTCGCGGGGATTTACTTTCATGGAGATTTTTGACAGAAGAACACTCTCTCCAGCAGAAGGAAGACTGTCCTTGTATTGATTGTAAAACTGTTCCACGTCTTTTCTGTTTACCTTTATGGAATAAAGGTAAGCCTGATGGACTTTCTGTTTGAGGAGCTGCTCCCGGAGAGCTTTTCTGGCCTCTGATTTAAACTTTGCCAGTGTGATATTCTGTTCTCTGCGCAGGACAGCATCGAGACTGTCAAGGGTGAGGTTGTTCTGCTTAAGCAGCATTGAGATGTGATTATTGACAGCATTTTCGACTTCCTGATCGGTAACAGAAATAGTGCTGTCATTCTTGGCGTGGACCAGAAGCACTTTTCCATCAACAAGCTCATCAAGGAATTTTTTCCTGTAAGAATCCAGATCAACAGAATCTTTGTTCAATCCGAGGTTGCTAATACGCAGCAGACTGTATGCCTCGACTTCGGACTGAAGGATCACCTCATCTCCCACAACAGCCGCTATCCCATCCAAGCGTGTTTCGGCAGCGAGAACAGCATAAAGAGTTAATGAGAGCAAACCTGCTACGAAAGCTTTTGACATCTTTATTCTCCTATTTACCATTGATTACGGAATTTTCGGAAGGATTACCGCTGATCTGATCAAAATTAAACTCGACGGAATTTTTCAGGCGTAAATCAGATAACAGCTTTTCAATATTTTCTTTCTGAGCTTTTGAAGAAAGGAGGGTGACAATATCCTCCCAGGCTTCCTCGACTGTACATATCTCCCCTTTTTCCAGCTTCTCCTGAACCAGAATAACATGATATCCAAGCTCGGATTTAATCGGCCCGGATATATGCGGAGCTTTTCTGGTTTCTATGGCTTTTCGTAATTCCGGCTGTAAATCTTCGAGAGGTACATAGGCGCCCGAGTCTGAAAACGGAATTTTTGAATACTGTACAGCGAGAGAAGAAAAGTTACTTTCTGATGCTGAACGGGCGATAAATGTGGCTGTTTCCAGACTGTCAACAACGATTTCCAGATATTTGACAACATCACTTTCACGCAGCATTTCATTTTTGTTTTGTTCGTAAAATGCCCTGACATCATCAGGATCAATCCGGGATGAATGAGATGAGGTTTTTGAAATCATTTCTGCAGCCAGAAGATCTTTTTTCATCTTTTCCAGGCGATCCTTGATTTCCTTATCTTTGTCGAGTTTACATCTCAGCGCTTCTCTATAGAGCAATTCTGTGTCGATCCATTGTTTGACATAATTGACATTCTGTTCTCTTGTAATCTGATCGCTGTATTCAGGAGGTATACTTCTGTACAGGTCATCGACAGTAAGCACAGAATTTCCGACACGCGCCAGGACCGGGCTATTGTTCTTCTCCCGACACCCGCAGAAAGAGAGAGTACAAAGGACTACGGCCGGGTATATGTAATATTTTTTAATCTTTGTCATTCCTGCTCTGGTGATCCGGGTATGTTGATATCAGGATGGTTTTCCATACGAAGAAGGGCAGAAAACCCTGTGATAAAAATACATGATGCATTTCCGGAAATCCATTTAAGGAAATTATTACTGAGGCTGACATTCTCTGCTGACATTTTGTGAAATACGGCAGAGGATGTCAAGAGATTCCATAGCCTGTTCATATATTCGCTGTGCACTGAGGCGGGTATGCAGAGTGATAGGGGTGTCATACTGAACCTGGAACTCCCTGTCGCTGGATTGAAAAACGTTTTTGATATTTTCCCTGATCTGTTCCTGATCACCTTCAAAAGACAGCATAAGTTCGTTGTTTTTATTGATAGCGACCCTGGATAAACCAAGCTGGCGGGCCTGAAGTTTGATTTTCATCATAAGCATCAAAGCATCCACACTTCCGGGCAAAGCGCCAAAACGGTCACAAATGCCCTTTTCCACCTCTGCAAGATCCTGGAAGGAGGAGATAGAGGAGAGTTCCTGGTAAACAGCAATTCTAGTAGGCCCATCAGAGATATATTCAGTTGGAATATAGGCCTCCAATGGTATTTCAATTTTTACTTCCTGAGCTTTAACCTCTGGTTTTTCACCTTTCAGCTCCTTTACCGCATCCTGAAGGAGACGGCAGTAGAGTTCAAACCCGACAGCAGCAATAAATCCATGCTGACGAGTTCCCAGAATATTACCCGCACCCCTGATCTCCAGATCCCGCATGGCAATCTGAAACCCGGACCCAAGATCGGTGTACTGCTCCAGAGCACGCAGCCGTTTCAGTGAGTCTTCACTGATCTGTTTGAAGGGAGGAGTGAGAAAATATGCATAGGCTTGTTCAGAAGAGCGCCCTACCCTGCCCCTTAGCTGGTAGAGCTGCGAGAGTCCCAGGGTGTCGGCCCGGTTGACAATTATTGTATTAACGTTGGGGATGTCGAGTCCGTTTTCGATGATAACCGTTGACAGGAGGACATCAAAGCGCCCGGCGATGAACTCCTTCATGATCATCTCCAGCACTTTCTCATCCATTTGACCGTGAGCCGAGATTATCCTTGCCCTGGGGACAAGAGCCTCTATTTTATCCTGCAGAGCATCGAGATTTTTTATCCTGTTATTGACAAAATAAACCTGACCACCTCGCTCAAGCTCGTTTTCCACAGCAGACTTGACGAGCTCGTCATGGTACTCAGCAACCCTGGTTTCTATCGGAAGGCGGTTGCGTGGAGGAGTATTAATTATTGAAAGATCTCTGGCCCCGATCAGGGACATGTGTAAAGTCCTGGGGATGGGAGTCGCAGTCATTGAAAGAACATCGACTTTATATCTTAGCTGCTTTAGCTTCTCTTTGTGTTTTACTCCAAACCGCTGCTCCTCATCGATAATGAGCAGTCCAAGATTTTTGAACGCAACATCCTCAGAGAGAATCCTGTGAGTACCGATAACAATGTCTACCCCGCCATCATGCACTTTCTGGAGAACCGGTTTTTGTTCAGAGGGTTTCAGAAACCTGCTCAGCATTCCGATCTTGACCGGAAAATTAGACATCCGTTCACAGAAAGTAGCATAGTGTTGAGCTGCCAGTATAGTGGTTGGCGCAAGCACTGCAACCTGATATCCCGACATCACAGCCTTGAATGCCGCTCTCATGGCTACTTCGGTCTTTCCAAAACCAACATCACCACAGATAAGCCTGTCCATTGGCCTGGAAGATTCCATGTCCTCTTTTGACTCCTTTATGGCCCGCAACTGATCAGGAGTTTCCTCATAGATGAAAGTATCCTCGAATTCCTTCTGCCAGAGATTATCCGGCTGGAATTTTATCCCCTCAAGGAACTGACGTTTAGCATAGAGGTCAATCAGCTCCTGAGCCATTTCCTTTAAAGATTCACGTGTGCGGGTCTTCAGCCGTTCCCAGGCAGAGGTTCCAATTTTTGACAGTGAGGGGACAACCGTGTCTTTGCCGACATATTTCTGAACTTTATGGAAATCCTCTATTGGTACATAGACTTTAGCATTATCCGCATACATGAGAACCATACAATCACTCTGGCTCTCACCGGTTTTGATGCGCTCGATTCCGAGAAATCTGGCTATTCCGTGATCTTCATGAACAACATAGTCTTGAGGAGAAAGAGAGTCGAATCCGACGAGAGGAATGCCGGCTTTCTGTTTTTTAATGTGAACCGGCCTAACCGCACGGTTGAAGATCTGTGCCTCGGAATAAAGGAGAAACTTGTTCTGGAAATCGATAAATCCTCTGAGGAGAAATCCGGTGGAAAACTCAACAAAGGGGCAAGAGTCGGAAATCAACTCCTGCATTCTTTCTGCATGACCCAGATTCGGGCAGATCAGGATACAACGAAATCCTTTTTCGTCGTATGTTCTCAGATCAGCGGCAAGGGAATCGATCTCCTTTGGAAGCTGAGGCTGTTCATCGACAGAAACCTTGAATTTCACGGTATCTGCCGGGGTATCAAGTGTTTCCATGAAGATATTATCAAAACAATTCAGATCATCTGTTATTGAATTATCCTTGTGAAGAAGCTTATCCGGAGAGGAGATGAAAGGTAAAAAGATTTCCGGGACTCTCTCCAGGTGTCTGGCATAATTCTGACGTGATTCATCGAGGCGCCGCCCTACAGGTACCATGTCATTCCAGACAATAATGGTATCGTTTGATAAATAATCGAGAATTGAAGAGCAAGGCTGTTCAAACCAGTGTAAAAACCATTCGATTCCCTCCAGATCACCCACACTTTTCCACTGATGATCAAGCTTGTGAACTACCATGGATTCATTGTCAGACACCCTGCAATACTCTGCCATCCTTTCCAGAGCGGCCTCTATCTGGGAGTTACTGAAACAAAACTCCTTCATGGGAAAAATCTGAACCGATTTTTTTGACTCGACAGATTTCTGAGTAAAAACGTTGAACTCCCTGATCGTTTCGATCGTATCTCCCCAGAACTCGATTCTGATCGGGTTTTCACCAAGCAGAGGATATATATCAACAATGCCGCCCCTGATACTGAAAGTTCCAATATCAGCAACCTGGTTTTCCCGGTGGAATCCATTGTCAACCAACCATTCGGAAAGGGTGGAAATAGAGATCTCATCTCCAACCTGCAGGCGGATGATTTTGTTGAACAGGTTTTTTCTTGGCAGTATCTTCTGCATCAGGGTGGTATATGGAGCAACATATACTTTCCTTGCACCATCCAGCAGGCTTGAAAGAACACCGAACCGTGCCTCAACAGTGGGGCCGAAAGGTGATTTCATGTTGTACGGTACGGCATCCCTGGAAGGAAACAGTGCGACTGAATCATCGCCGAGGAAAGATTTACATTCGTCGGTAAAAGTTTCCGCTTTTTTGCTGCTGTCAACAAGTACCAGCAATGGACGCTGGGAACGGACCAGGAGATCGCTTATCAGGAAAGCATCGCTGGAACCGTTCAATCCGGAGAAGAGTGCATTACGGGGTTTTTCCCTGAGCCATTGAGAAATGCCGGGAAATGAATAGGAAGCCCATAGATTCTGAAAAGGTTCTATTTTCATTTATCTCTCAGTATTCAAAAGCGGGGATTCGGCAGGCAAGGGAAAATGAGCTAGGAAGGATTCGAACCTTCGACTCTCGCCTTAAAAGGGCGATACTCTACCACTGAGTTACTAGCCCGTTATCCAAAGGGGCAAAACAGTTTTGAAAAATAAATTACACGGTAACTCAAAGCAATAGAATTTGCCCTGAAATGCTTTTGTATGAATAATTAGTTCGATTTGAGGGGTGGTGGTATTGCGGGAATTTTACCCCGGAGATGAAATAAGGACTCAGAACCAGGGAACTTGTATCGTGGCGGATCGTTGGTTTGGGACTGAAACAAAAAAACCTAAAAAGTAAAAAGTTAGTCTGTCCCTTTTTTTACTTTTTAGCATTGAGAGCCTTTTTTTTGTGATTGGAACATCTAAAGAACATCTCACATAGAACAATAATTCACCTTTAATATGATTTTTTTGCATAATTTAAACATACAAGATGAATTAAGGACTTCTCACGTTACCTCAGAGATGAATTAATGAGATTTCCTTTGATCACTGTTTCACCTCGCAGGTGAATCCGGAACTGAGTGGTCAGGCGCTGGCGATGCATACCAGATGGTAAAGTTCTCTTATTATAGATTTAATTCTGTTACCAGAGGATATCGAGGTATTTGGTACATGGTAACCACATTCCGGGCAGGGAATCCAGGATGCTCTTCTGCATTTTTGTGCTACCAGCCATACGCTCCAGTCTGGAAACAGTACAGCAGAACGGCAAATCACTTTTTTAAATCCTGCCTTTTCAAGGAAAGCCCAAAGGGAGCTGCTGTTTAAAGAACGGACATGCTGGAAAGAATGAAATTGAGCACCACAGTTTCTGCAGAAGACAAAAGAATCCTTAAGATTTTCCTGGTTTGGGGTCGTGACAATGATGTATCCTCCTGAGGCCAGAATGCGTCTGCACTCAAGAAGCAGGTTATCAAGAACTGGCTGAAGCAGATGTTCGACAGTTTCGAGGAGAAATATTGTCTTAATGGAATTGTTTTCAAAAGGCAATGGCTTTCCGGCTTCGATTTGTTTGAAGCCCAGGAAGTTGTAATCACCTTTGAATCGTCCAATAACTATCTTTTCGGTATTATCTGATACATCAGCCCCGTAAGTTTGAATCCCCCGGGCCAGCAATAAAGAAGTGAGGTGACCAGATCCACAGCCCAGGTCGAGGACAGGAGCACAGATGGAAGCTTTTTTTGAAGTCCAGGAAAGAAGTGCTGCTCCCCGTTGTTTGCTGAAATGCCAATTTTGCATTCCAGGTGTATCTTCATAAGCATTCCAGAAGCGTACGATTTTTTCGGGTGTCCATTCAACCTCAAAGAAATTCATACGGTGAATTATACGATTTTGTGTGGTTGAGATACAAATATTGGAAGAGAAGCATATTCTTTTGTGTGGACGGGATTATCGGGTATTTAAGTTTAAATGGAAAATAAAGTATCGGTTGAGAGAGGAGATTTATGGATTGAATATAGGGGGGTTGGAACGGTGAGGTTCTTTTGGTTATCTCGGAGATGAATTATTGATTTAGTGATGAGTTTCTGGTTCGAGGATAAATCTCTATTTTACCTCAGAGGAGAATTAAAGACTTTATCTTTGATCCTTATTTTACCCCGGAGGTGCCCCGAGGACTCTCTATTTCATTGTTTCACCTCGCAGATGAATTATCAGACCTCAAATCTGAGACATCGCCATCCATTTTTTCCCAATTCCACAAATAAATCCCAAAATCTTCAGGCATGAACACAAACAATTCCTTGTTGTCATTCAGTTAGAGGTCAAAAATGGAAGGATTTAACAATAGAGGTGAACGGGCATTAACCAATACCGTCCTTTATTAATGTAGCAGAACAACGTAGCCTACGTGCAAACCATCTCTTTTAGAAATTCCAGTTCTTTGATCCTGCAACTCCGGGAGATCATCTTCGAAACCGCTGATCCACTTACCCCCAGATAAGTGCCCAGATTAATGCAGGAAAACCCAAAATGGTTGACTCCAACCAGTGCAAAGAGCTCTCTGGCAGTGG
>JAAYIG010000128.1 GCA_012523595.1 Fibrobacter sp. | reverse complement strand
TTTTCATAACCGCCTCACCATGTTTATACTCTCTTTCGACTACCTCACTGAACTGATCCATCAATTCATCGCTGATAACCGATTCCAGATAGGTTATTACCACATGCAGGTAATTGTATTCTTCACTCTGAACCTTTTCTGATATTCTGACTATTCGTGGCAAAACACTTAAAATCTCCGGACTTCTGCTATACTTAAGAGCCAATAGAAGCATCTTGAGTTGGCTATCCTCTATCTGCTCCGGATTGAAAAACCATAAATCCAGCATATAAAAGCGAAAATCCGGAATAACCTCTTCCGTTCCCTCTAGAATTGCGGTATCTGCCATCATACTATTGTCGAATTTGCAAGGTCTGTTACAATGGCATATCACAATTGGAATTATTTCCGGGGAAAGCCCACCTGTCCTGTTTTGCTTCTCATGCTGATCCCGTATCTCCAGCATATATCGTAATAGCTGGAAATGAATTTTCTTATCCGGTGCACTTTTATGTTCAAAGAGCAGATATACCCACTGTTCATTTCTCAGAGCTTTTACACGGTAGATAACATCTGAGCGATGTTCTCTGAGATTATCATCAAGCCAGACCTCTTTTACAATCTCTAATGTTTCCCAATCGATCAGGTTTCGAACATCTGATGGCAATGTTAAAAAAGAGAGCTGCCGTGCAATATCAATATTCTGCATTGACTCACGGAAAAAGCGATCATGAGCATGCTGTATTTTATACAAATCCCGGCTGTTTTCCTGTGGAGCCATATTGAGATATTCCTCTTTATAGATCTATAGATTCCATACAAATGCTGACACCGTTCCAAATAAAACGTCTTAAATGCAAATTTATGTAAAAGAGGAACTAATGGAATCTGATCTTCTATGGAATTGAAAATTAGTCAGAGATTAAACACGTCAGATAAGCTACACTCACCTAAGCTGGAATCATGGGAAGAATCTGAATCACAACCAGATTCTTCCCATTATCTAAATCCCTGATAAACAAGGAGGGAAACTTTATTCTATAACTGAACTGAAAATCTTTGATATCTTAATCAGTTCAATCAGGTAAATCAGTGGTCAGAAATGCTTCCAGGCCGATCTCCCGAGCGGAAAGACATTGAATCCGATCCTGTGAAGCGCCTCGTGATCCAGTATATTGCGTCCGTCAAAGATAAATGCCGGTTTTTCCATTTCCGAGTAAATTCTCTTGTAGTCAAGATTTTTGTATTCTTCCCACTCTGTCATGATCGCAATCGCATGTGCTCCTCTGGCAGCGGCATAGGGATCAGACGCAAACTCCACATGTGATAGACAACCCTCAAGGTCCTTTTTGGCATTCTCTAAAGCCTGAGGATCCGTAATCACCACCCTCGCTCTCTCTTCAACCAACTGCTTTGTTACATCGATTGCCGGAGACTCGCGGGTATCTCCTGTGTCAGCTTTGAATGCAAATCCAAAAAGCGCGATTCTTTTACCCGCAATAGTATTGAACATCACCCTGATCATTGTCTGCACAAAACGGCGTTTCTGGTACTCGTTCATCTGTACCACACTCTCCCAGTAGCGTGCCACCTCATGGAGTCCGTAACTTTCGCAGATATAAACCAGGTTGAGAATATCTTTTTTAAAGCAGGAACCGCCAAATCCAATTGATGCATTGAGAAAACGAGGGCCGATACGGCTGTCTTTTCCAATCGCCCTCGCCACCTCGGAAACATTGGCCTCGGTACGTTCACAGAGTGCCGAAATACTATTAATAGATGATATTCTCTGCGCCAGAAAGGCATTCGCGACAAGTTTTGAGAGTTCTGCGCTCCAGACATTGGTTGTAATTATCCTGTCGCGAGGGACCCAGTTGGCATAGATCTCCACTATTGCATCACATGCTTTCAGTCCTGCCTCTGTCAATTGCGAACCGATAAGCACCCTGTCGGGATTCATCAGGTCGGCAACTGCCGTTCCCTCAGCCAGAAATTCCGGGTTCGAGACTACCTCAAAGTGAATCCCCTTGTCATTTGCATTAAGAATCCGTTCCATGGCCTTGGCTGTGCGCACCGGAAGAGTGCTCTTCTCCACTATTATCTTGTCCGATGTCGATACCCTTACGATGTCACGTGCGGTTTTCTCCCAGTACTGAAGATCTGCGGCTTTCCCGGCTCCCGCACCAAAATCCTTCGTAGGTGTGTTCACAGAGACAAAAATTATCTCAGCTTCCTTTATCGCATTCTCCACATCCGTGGAGAAGAAAAGGTTACGCCCCCTGGCCTGCTTGACTACATCCAGAAGGCCCGGTTCGTAAATAGGAAGATGATCTGTATTCCAGGCGGCAATTCTCGATTCGTTAATATCCACTACCGTGACTTTGTACTGAGGACATTTTGCCGCTATTGCCGCCATCGTCGGGCCGCCCACATAGCCGGCACCTATACAAAGGATATTTTTGGCGAATTTGGAATCAGAACTCATGAACAAGTCTCCTTTTACCACTGATTAATCTGATTAAATTGATTACACTGATTTTAAATAGAGAAAAAGATCTTTTGTTCTTATATGTATTTGGATTATCTGTGTCTTCTGCCCTCTATCCAGTAATTCAGATAGAGAACTAATCCTCTAATATACTCTTTACCATCAACCCAGTCTCAAAAAACGAGCCTGTAATAAGCCTCTATAACCCCGAAAACACAATGTCTGCCAATCCGATGCGGATTCTGTTTATCTGATCCCTGTTCTCTCTGCGTCTGGGAAAGATATGGTTGCACAGGAGAACAATTCCGGCATTTTTCTCTGGATCTGCAATAATCGCGCATCCAGTAAATCCAGTTTTCCCGAAAACCGGTCTGCCCCGTAATTCACCCATGAAACTTTTCTGATTCAGCTCCCATCCCAACCCGGTCTCTGTGCCTGCCTCAGTGCTTAGCTGGTTTGTATACATCACACGTACTGTTTCCTGTTTGAAATAGCGCCTTCCATCAAGAATACCCCCCTCAAGGAGCATCGAGACAAATCTCAGCATATCCGGAACAGTAGAAAAAAGACCGGCAGATCCTACCACCCTGGGCCGCATCACCCATGCACTCTCATCGTGAACCTCCCCCTGCACAACTCCACCGCGCCAGGGATCGATCTCAGTGGGAGCTATCATTTCTCGGGAGATTTTATCATTATGAAAAAATGTGCTGTTCATTCCCAGAGGGTTAAAAAAGATCTCACTGGCCAGAAGATCTATCACTTTACCTGTACAGCGTTCCAGCACAAGCCCCAGAAGAATGCTTGTGGCATTGGCATAGCAGAACCGTTCACCGGGTTTTGAACGCAAGTCAGATGAAAGGATTGTACCAAGAATCCCCTCGGGACCGGAGTCCTTAATATCGGAGAGGCGGAAGGAGAAATCGAGAGTATGGGTCAGGAGATGGTTTATAGTGATAAGATCCCGGTAAGAGCCGGTAAACTCAGGAACAAAAGATATCAGCTTACCTTCCCGGTTTAGCATCCCATCCTCGATAAGTTTCAGTGCAAGGGTAGAAACCGGGATAGCTTTAGTCAGTGAGGCGACATCGTAAATTGTTTGCTCTGTCACCTGCGGCGAGTTCCGGTCATAGGTGAACCGTCCAAGAGGATTTACCGCTGTTTCTCTCCCAAGTTT
The DNA here is from genome assembly GCA_012523595.1 of Fibrobacter sp. Lineage (NCBI taxonomy): Bacteria > Pseudomonadati > Fibrobacterota > Fibrobacteria > Fibrobacterales > Fibrobacteraceae > Fibrobacter > Fibrobacter sp. The sequence goes on along the minus strand of JAAYIG010000128.1, from coordinate 11,760 downwards.
TAACCCCAGAACACATCCAGGAAAAACCTGCTCTTTTATCGCTTCCAGGAGAAATCTTCGGGTGCTATCAATCAGTCTTTCTATTGCCATAGTATCATAAACAGAAAATAGTTGATGATTTTATACACAACAGGGCTTAAATATAGATTTTTTCCTGGCTCATAATCGCACTGTTCTGTCTTTTCAACGAGTCCTCAATATAAATAATAACCTGGTTTATCATATCGACAGTTCTTCGAGGAGAAATCTTTTTTAGTAGTAGAATGAATGGATGATGATTTCATTTCAGAGGTATTCCGAGACTGAAGTCCTTTCTTGCATTCCCATCCCAATTCAGTTATAATATAGAAGGAGAGAATATTTTCTATGACTGAATCACTGGGATCAGCTTTATCCGGGCTTTCAGCTGCAGCAGTCTCGCAGAATATCACCGCGAACAACATTGCCAATGTCTCCACTCCCGGCTATAAGGATAAGAGGGCGATTCAGACGGAATCACCGGTTTCAGGAGTTCGTGTCTCTGCTGTTCAGTCAATGGACAGGCAGGAACTTGCCGGGAATCTGGTGAATCTTTCGATCAACAAGACCGCATACTCAGCGAATCTGAAAACCATCAAGGTGCAGGACGGGATGCTTGGGACTCTGATTGATCTCATCAGGTAACAAAATCCTCCTTAATTCATCAGTTAAGCTATTGACCGTTTCACATTCATACTCTTTCCAGGGGAGAAAAGATGTCAGGGAAACCAGCATTTGAGAAATCATTTGAAATGGGTATCAACCATAACCACCTTCAATTCCGCCGTATGAAGATCGTGGCCACAATCGGCCCCTCATCGAGAAGTCTCCCGATGCTTAAAAAACTCATTTCAGCTGGGCTCAATGTTGCAAGGATCAATTTCAGCCATGGTGATGCCAGGGAGCATGTAAAGGTGATGGCAGATATAAGGAAATCGGCGAAACAGCTTGACACTTCGGTGGCTATCCTTGCCGACCTCTGCGGCCCTAAAATCAGAGTAGGAAAGTTTAAAAACGGTTCCATTACACTCAAGGAGAATTCGATTGTCAACATAACGGTTGATAAGGTAACCGGTAATGAAAGTTTGATTCCATCACAGTACAGAAGACTCGCAATGGAGGTCAAAGCTGGTGATCCGGTGCTTGTCGACGATGGTAATCTGGAGCTGGAAGTTGTGAAGGTGGTAGACAGCCGTAATATAAAGGCCCGGGTTATAAGGGGTGGCGTTCTCAAGGATAACAAGGGGATGAATCTTCCGGGTACTGCTATGAAAATCTCCGCTCTGACAAATAAGGATAAGAGCGATGTCAGGTATGCACTTGAGGGTGGTGCGGATTATATTGCGCTTTCGTTTGTCAGGAGTCCAAAGGATATCCTCGACCTTAAAAACTACCTGAAGAAACTGGGTGCAGAAGATAAACCGATCATAGCAAAGATTGAAAAACCTGAGGCGCTTGAAAATATCGGTAAGATTATTGAGCTTTCCGATGGGATAATGGTGGCCAGGGGTGACCTTGGGGTGGAACTTCCGGCAAATAAGGTTCCGATTATTCAGAACAAGCTTATAGAGTTTGCAAATCAGGCAAACAAGCCGGTAATAGTTGCCACGCAGATGCTGGAGTCGATGATAAACAATTCCCGTCCTACGAGAGCGGAGGTCACCGATGTGGCAGGAGCGTGTATGGCAGGGGCGGATGCTGTGATGTTGTCCGGAGAGACTGCTGTGGGCAGATATCCGGTAGAATCTGTAAAGATGATGGATTCGATTCTCAGGGAGAGCGAGGCTTATCAGTTCCATACACGCGGAGGCAGATTCACAAAGGCGGCAATTGATCAAAACGATGAACTTCATGAGGCAATAGGAACCTCGATAGCGCAGCTTTCGAGAGATCTGATGGTGCGTTCAATTTTTGTGATAAGCCGCAGCGGCTACTCAGCCCGTCTTATCTCCGCAGACCGCCCCGCAGCACCGATCCTGGCTCTTGTTCCTGATGAAAGTGTTCGACGCAGGCTCAATCTTCTGTGGGGAGTATACCCTTTTGTAATAAAACAGGGTTTTGACATCAAGCGGATTCCGGAATACGGCGAGAAACTCCTTAAGAAATTGAAACTGGGTGCTAAGGGAGATTACATTCTTCTGCTTGCAGGTCTGACACAGGACAGTGTGTCGACTAATTCGATACTGGTGCACAGGGTTTCGTGAGAAATCTCAAATGCGCACTGCTCGCATGAACACGGCTATAGGGTGACATTTTAATAATATCCAAAACATATCCCTGAGTTTTGGTCACCTGCAGAAAACTTCCCTTATCAGCATTCAGAGGATAGTCCAAGACTGGTGCCTTCAAATGAAACTGGGCATTGCTCATGCCCTGTTTTCTTCATCAGACCCCATACATCTGCATACTAAGCTACCAATATGTTTCCATCATGCTCCAGCAGCCATTATTTTAATCACTTGATTAAACTTATTGACTAATCCATCTGATTAAATTATCATCAATATCAGAAGCCCCCAAAAAAGGATATACATGAAAAAGACCACCACTTCAAAAAACAACCCTCGAACCGACAATGCCTCAACCGAACAGAAAATCAAAGAGACAGCCCGGAAACTGTTCACCAGTAAAGGATTTGCTGCAGTAACCACCCGGGATATCGCGGTTGAGGCCGGTATTAACCAGGCACTGCTTCACTACTACTTCCGCAGCAAAGAAAAACTGTTCGAAATTGTCATGCTTGAAAACCTCAGCCTTTTCTTCGGCGGCGTATCCTCTATCCTCAACAATCAACAGACCTCCATTGAACAAAAGGTTGAAACACTGGTCGCTACCTATATCGACAAATTATCACAAGAACCTGACCTGCCGCTCTTTATTGCGAATCAAGTTCAGTCCAATCCGGAAAAGTTCATCAAAAATATCGGTATCGAAACACTGATTAAAAAGTCTTTTTTCCTGAAGCAATTTATGGAGTCAGATTATTCCAAAAGCATCCATTCATTAAATCCACTGCACCTTATCATAAATATGATCGGACTTACATTAGCACCATTCCTTGGAGCTCCTGTTATTAGAAAAATTTGTAAACTCGATCAGCAGCATTTCATGACACTTGTACAGGAACGTAAAACACTGATACCGCAATGGATTTTATCTATGGTGAAGAAGAGACCGGAGCAAAAATGAAACGAACAATCATTACATCTGTATTTACAGCATGTATCGTTTTACAGTCTGCATACTCTCAACTCACTGTAGAATCTTGCTGGAAAAAAGCAGCTCAGCACTATCCCCTTTCTGCACAACTGCAGTTAATCAATAACAATGGTCGCCTGGACAATACAAATGCCAATCTTCGGTACCTGCCACAGGTAAGTATATCCGGAAAAGGTACAGCTCAAACAGAAGTGATGCAGCTTCCGGTTAATATCCCCGGCATTGATGAGATCAGTAAATTCCAGTATAGCGGTGTAATTGAAGTAAACCAGATAATATGGGATGGTGGGGCCACACGCTCGCAGAAACGGATCTCAGCGGCATCTTCAAAGGTTGAAAAGAGTAAACTTGTCGTGGATCTCTACACCCTCAACGAGAGGATCAACAGGCTGTTTTTCGGCATATTACTTACTGAAGAACAACTGAAACAGAACTCAATCTTTCAGGATGAACTCCAGACAAATTACCGGCGTTATTTATCTTTGATGCAGAATGGACTGGCCAGTCAGTCTGATCTGGACCTGATCAAAGTGGAACAGTTGAATGCCGATCAGCAAAGAATTGAACTGTCTTCTGCACTGCACACCTATCGGGAAATACTCTCTGAAATGATCGGTGAGCAGCTTCCTGGCAACGTGACTCTTGTCAAACCAGATTACAACAACTTTTCAACCGATGACAAAAGTATACAGCGCCCGGAAATCGCGCTCTTTGACATGCAAAACGATCTGCTTTTAAGTCAGAAAAGTGCGCTTATATCAGGTGTCAGGCCCAAACTAAGCCTGTTCGGTCAGGGCCTTCTGGGATATCCCGGCATAAATCAATTTCAAAACGAATATTCTGACTGGCTGGTTGCCGGTGTACGGCTGGGATGGGAATTGGGCGGGTTTTATTCTTTAAGAAACAACTATGCAAAAATTGAGAATAATATCGGACGACTTAAAAAAGAGAAAGAAACATTCCTTTTTAACACTAAACTCCAGGTAATGCAGCAAAAAAATGAAATCGATAAATACAAGGAACTTATAAAAATGGATGAAGAAATCATCGCACTTCGCAACGATGTAAAAAAGGCCTCCGAGGCCAGGGTTGAAAACGGAACAATAAGTGTTACTGATCTGATAAAAGATATAAACGCCGTAAATCTGGCGATTCAGGAAAAATCTCTTCATGAAATACAACTGCTGATTTCGATATACAATCTAAAAAATTCAATAAACAATCAGGGGCAGTTATGAAACACTTGCAAAATGTTCTGATAACATTCAGTTCCACCCTCCTTCTGATCTCCTGCAAAAGCAGCAAAACCGATTTCGACGCATCGGGGGTATTTGAAGCAACCGAAGTGATCGTATCATCAGAAAGCTCAGGTAAAATCCTGGATTTCTCAATACAGGAGGGGCAGGAAATAAAAGCTGGTGAAAAGGTAGGTGTTATCGACACCATGCAGCTTTATTTGCAGAAGATGCATTTGATTGCAAATATTAAAGCATTGAAGAGCAAGCGTCCTGATATTAAGACCCAGATCGCAGCAATCAATGAACAGATTTCAGCAGCAACAGTAGAGAAAAACAGAATAGAAACCCTGCTTCAGGCAAACGCTGCAACAAAAAAACAACTGGATGATATCAATGCGCAGATCGCTGTACTTAACAAGCAGCTCGAAGCCCAGAAATCCACTCTCTCTATTACCAACAGGGGTATCAACGAGGAAAGCTCTGCTCTGGAGATACAGATAGCCCAGGTTGAGGACATGCTGCAGAAATGCCGGATTATCAATCCCATCGACGGTACAGTGCTGGCAAAGTATGCCCAACAGAGTGAAATAACCGCACCAGGCAAAGCTCTTTACAAAATCGCAGACACAAAAAACATGATCCTGCGTGTTTACATAACCTCAGGACAGTTAACACAGTTGAAACTCGGTCAGAAAGTGAAAGTCAAGGCCGATTATGGAGACAAAGGTTACAAAGACTATGAAGGGACAATATCGTGGATATCAAGCAAGGCTGAATTTACTCCTAAAACGATTCAGACACGGGATGAGAGGGCAAACCTGGTTTATGCGGTAAAGGTGGCTGTTCCCAATGACGAATACATCAAAATAGGAATGTATGGTGGAATAGTGTCAGGAGAAAAATGAAGGCTGTCACTGCAGAATCTCTGTGTAAATCATACGGCAATATTCATGCTGTGAAAACTGTGAGTTTTGAGGTACAGCGTGGTGAGCTCTTCGGCATTATTGGTGCTGACGGAGCAGGAAAGACTACCCTGTTTCGTCTTCTTGTGACATTACTGTTACCCACAAGCGGAACTGCGAGCGTTGGTGGATACGATATTGTCAAGCATTTCAGCCAGATCCGTAAGAGAATTGGTTACATGCCCGGCCGTTTTTCCCTGTACCAGGATCTTTCTGTTGAGGAAAATCTGCAGATCTTCGCGTCTGTTTTCGGTACTACATTCAAAGAAAACTATCATTTGATAAAGGATATTTATCAATATCTTGAGCCTTATAAAAAGCGCCGGGCAGGAAAACTTTCCGGTGGCATGAAGCAGAAACTTGCCCTGTGTTGCGCGTTGATTCATAAACCAACTGTTCTTTTTCTCGATGAGCCCACAACTGGTGTTGATCCTGTGTCGCGAAAAGAGTTCTGGGAGATGCTCAAGCGGCTTAAGGATCAGGGGATAAGCACCCTGGTTTCAACCCCGTATATGGATGAAGCAGGGATGTGTGACCGGATTGCATTCATGCAGAACGGTCAATTTCTGAAAATTGACACCCCTGCAAATATTATCTCCGGATTCAACAAAACATTGTGGGCTGTCCGGGGTGATAAGATGTCTCAACTTCTCTCTGATTTACGGAAGATACCAGGGGTCAAATCCTGCTTTGCTTTCGGCGACACTCATCATGTAACAGTTGATACGAACATCTTATCCGAAAATGGCCTGATTAAGGCACTAAGCAGTCAGGGTCACTTAGAAGTAGAAGTAGCTGTGATCGAAGCCGGCATTGAGGATTGTTTTATGGATATTTCAAACAGGTCAAGTTTGCAATGAACGTAATTGAAGTGGAAAACCTCACAAAAAAGTTCGGTAATTTCACTGCTGTTGACCATATCTCATTCTCAGTTTCTAAAGGAGAAATTTTCGGTTTTCTTGGAGCAAACGGAGCAGGAAAGACAACTGCGATGCGGATGCTATGCGGGCTGAGTAAACCCTCTTCCGGAAAAGGTACTGTAGCAGGCTTCGACATAGCACGGGAACCTGAAAAGATCAAAACTCGAATCGGCTATATGAGCCAGAAGTTTTCCATGTATGAAGATCTCAAGGTATGGGAGAACATCAGGCTTTTTGCAGGTATATATGGCATACCTGAGAAGGAGATTGCTCCCCGCACAGATGCCATGCTGAGAAGCCTTGGTTTTGAAAAGGAGAAGGATGCGTTTGTTAAGGACCTTCCTCTCGGATGGAAGCAGAAGCTTTCCTTTTCAGTTGCGATTTTTCATGAACCATCGATAGTGTTCCTCGATGAGCCAACAGGTGGTGTTGATCCCGCGACACGCCGTCAGTTCTGGGAATTGATTTATCAGGCATCTGACCGTGGTATTACAGTTTTTGTAACTACGCATTATATGGATGAGGCTGAGTATTGTAACAGGGTGTCAATTATGGTTGATGGGAAAATTGAGGCTTTGGACACTCCAAGAAACCTGAAAGCTCAGTTTGGTGCAAAATCTATGGATGAGGTGTTTTTTCTCCTTGCACGAACAGCGCAGCGAAAGACAGAGTAACATGAATCAGTTTCTGGTTTTCATTAAAAAGGAGTTTTACCATATCTTTCGCGATAAGCTTACGCTCTGGATACTGCTTGGTTTGCCAGTTCTCATGCTTTCTCTTTTCGGTTTTGCGATAACCACTGAGGTAAAAAACACCAGGATGGCAATTTATGATCCATCAAGAGATGCCGCAACAAGTACAATTATCCAGAAACTGAGCGCAAACGATTATTTCATTTTTGAAAGATTTCTCGACAGTCCTCAGGAAATAGAGACAGTTTTCAAGACCGGAGAGGTCGGCCTCGTAATAGTATTCAGTGAGAATTTCTACGAGAATATGCTTCATACCGGTGATGCAAGTGTGCAGCTTATTACCGATGGTACAGACCCAAACACCGCCGTAACACTGACAAATTATGCGACAAACATAATCAAAGCATACCAGCAGGAACTCGCGAGTCTCAATAATGTTCCTTATCAGATTGCCCCTGAGGTCAAACTGCTTTACAATCCTCAGATGAAGGGAGCATATAATTTTGTTCCCGGTGTGATGGGAATGATTCTCATGCTTATTTGTGCCATGATGACCTCGATCTCGATTGCACGTGAAAAAGAAAAAGGCACCATGGAGGTATTGCTGGTATCACCAATGAAACCTCTGACGATTATTCTGGCGAAGGCTGTTCCCTATCTTGCTTTATCTCTGGTTAATTTAACGACAATACTGCTTTTTTCAGTATTTGTTCTGAAGGTACCAATTACCGGAAGCTTGACAGTGCTTATCAGCTTATCAGTTGTATTTATTTTTGTGTGTCTTGCACTTGGCCTTCTTATATCAACGATGGTTAATTCTCAATTGGTAGCCCTGCTTATTTCCGGCATGGCTTTGATGGCACCGATTATACTGCTTTCAGGCATGATTTTTCCGGTTGAGAACATGCCGATATTTTTAAGAATCCCTGCAGAAGTGATCCCGGCCCGGTGGTATATCGTTGCAAATAAGAAAGTCATGATAAAAGGGCTGGGCTTCGAATCCATTATCAAGGAATTGTTGATATTGGGCAGTATGGCGGTTTTTCTTATAGCGGTTAGTTTGAAAAAGTTTAAAAACAGGCTTGAATAGTTTTTACATTTCAGAGGCAGCCATGTTGAAATATTTGCTGGAAAAAGAGGTAAAGCAGCTTCGTCGGAACAAATTCCTGCCGAGGCTTATAATTGTGCTGCCTTTTATGGTGCTGTTGATTCTACCGCTTGCAGCCAATTTCGAGGTTAAAAATATAAATCTTAGTATTGTGGATAACGATCACAGTGACTATTCCACACGATTGATTCAGAAAATCATTTCATCTGGATACTTTAAACTGACAAATTACTCTGCAACCTACAAGGAAGCCCTTCGAGCTGTAGAGCTGGACTATGCAGATATTGTCCTGGAGATACCAAATAACTTTGAGGTTGACCTTGTTAATGAAAAGTCTGCCCGCGTGCTGGTGTCTGCAAATACGGTTAACGGAACAAAAGGCGGCCTCGGAAGTTCATATCTTTTAAGTACAATTAATGATTTCAGCAGCGATATTCGTGCTGAGTGGCTGCAGCAACCGGAAAATGCCCAAACTTCCTCCTTTTCCATACACCCACTTTTCCGGTATAATCCTCTGCTGCGGTATCCGGTTTTTATGGTTCCAGCTATAATGGTTATGATGATGGCTTTGATATGTGGATTTTTACCCGCGCTAAATATTGTAAACGAAAAGGAAAGCGGTACAATAGAGCAGATCAATGTGACACCGGTAAAGCGCATCACATTTATTTTGTCAAAATTGATTCCATACTGGGTAATCGGATTTGTGGTTCTTACAATCTGCTTCGGAGTTGCTTTACTGGTGTATGGTCTGGTTCCATCCGGAAATATTCTGACAATTTACCTTTTTGCATCTGTTTTTGTTCTCGCATTTTCCGGTTTGGGCCTTACAATTTCAAACTTTGCCACTACAGTTCAGCAGGCGATGTTTCTGATGTTTTTCTTTATTATGACCTTCATTTTCATGAGCGGCCTTTACACCCCGGTTGCAAGCATGCCGGACTGGGCCCAGGCAATAAGCATTTTCAGCCCTCTGAAATATTTTATTCAGGTAATGAGGTCTGTTTATCTAAAAGGCAGCGGTTTTGGGGAACTTATAGTTCAGTTTTATGCGCTGTGCGGGTTTACGGTCTTTTTTAATGTGCTGGCTGTGGTGACGTATAGGAAGAGTGTTTGAGGGAAGAGATAGAGAATAAGTTTTTTCCCGATCCCCCAAATATGTTTCTTAAATCAAATCAGAAAATGCCTGTAAATTGGAGAAACCACTACTTCGGATTGGCATTGGTCAGGTTAGTTTTAACAAACGGTAATATATGCAATGCATGACGGCGCAACATCAATGCAAAGTCTTTAATCGGCTGAAGCCTGCTTTTCAAAGCTGCAGCTATCCAGCCATTAAAGAATGATTCTGCTGGCTGTGTATATATGAATACTCCCAAAAGGCTTCGAACTCATCTTTTAGAACCCATGCTCTGTGAATACGACGATTCGATGTCTTTAACTGATTCAAACTACGAGTATCTCCTTTGGCGCGATTCTTTGAAAGTATGAAGAAAAGCCAGCGAAATCCCTTGAGAGCCTTTTTGTCCTCACCACGGGCTTTTCTCCATTCTTCTTTACGCACGTTGAGAGCTTTAACAATATGAAACCGGTCGATAACAAGCATTGCTTTGGGACACCAGTGTTCGATAGCGCCAATGTATGCCCTGCTCATATCGCAGGAAGCAAACCGAATCTTGTTTCTCTGTTCTTCAATCAAGAAATCTCTGAAAAAAATATCAGCAGCCTGGAGTTTTCCTTGATAGCAAACCAGGTTACTTTAAAACCCTTCATTTTAAGAAGACGAGAAAGTAATTTATTACTGGTCATGGGCTCCTCCTTGTAGGAATTTGTTTTTGTTTAGCGACTAACAAAATGCCTCTGTTGGAGCCTGTGACTCTATATATAAGGTAAAGTACTCATCTAACTATACTGTTCTGGAAATCCGGATAGACCCATCTTATAGTTAAGACAGGAAAATCATTTATTAATCTTATAATCAGTGTACGGTAATTAAAATAAGAAAAGTATTGAAATTCAGGATAATCAAGGCCCCACACCCCAGCCTGCATGTATTATAACTAAACCCACCTATGGACAATCAGGCCAAGTTTCGAATACTGGCATTTCACATCCGTTATATGTATTTTTTCTGACATCAATTTGATGGCGTTTTCTAATTGTTTCAGTTACGGAATTACAGTGTATTTCAAATCTAATGTTCTGACCATCACCATCCTGAGCCTGATAAACGGACTTTTTGCCTGGAAATATGCTTCCCGTGCGAATAATGATTTACTATTGATTTTATCTGTTCTGATCAGTATAACCTTACCCTTTTCACTCTATTTTGCATACCTATACAAGCACAATACAGTTGCTCAGAAAATCCTGAACTCAGGTAAATTCACTCTGCTGCTTCTGGCTGGGATCATTATCTGTTCAGCAGCGTTTTACTTGTACTATCCTCAGGAATTGTTGAGAGTTGATCGATATGAGATGATACGTCTGTTCTGGGAAAACTTTCTTTCCCAGAAGTGTCCATATTGCCCCAGAAGTGAGGGCACCAATATTCCCGGGCCATTTCCATTCTATTTTTTTGCAGCATTTCCTTTTTATCTGATCGGAGAAATTGGGCTCTATTCTATTCTGGGATTCCTGCTCTTTGCCGGTATTATACTTAAGACAAAGAGCATTTCAACTGCTTTAAAGAATACGATTTTTCTTCTCTTTGTGACATCACCGGCTGTTTTATTTGAACTATTCTGCAGAAGCACAAATCTTTTAAACAGTACATTACTGCTTTTCTGCTGTATTCTCATAAGCAGGGTAAATTTATCTACATGGAAACAGTTGATCACTATTGGAATCGTTACCGGCTTTGTAATGTCGACCCGGTCATTTTCTTTTTTGATATTTGCCATGGCGTTCATATATACATATAAAAAACTGGTTTTCAACTGGAAAGTATTTGTGACATCTTTTACCGCGCTTTTAACTTTCCTTCTGACATTCATACCCGTAATCATAATCTGCGGTGAATCTTTCAGGGAGTACAATCCATTCTCGGTCCAGGCGGTGTTTGCGCCACCGTTTTTAACTGTTGCAGTTGCTGTCAGTTCATGTGTAATCGTCTATTTCCTCAGAAGCATTCATAATTTCAGTACAATTTGCGGATACGGCCTTTTTATACTCACTCTTGGGTACAGTCTCAGCCTTATTGCTCTTGAAGGATTCAGAGAGGCGATTTTCAGCAGCTCAGTTGATATCTCCTATTTCTGCTTCGCGATTCCATTTGTATTGTATGGTCTTGGAAGAGTCGAAGAGAAAGAATTAATCCTTTCACAAACAGAATAGGCACACCATTTCTTCTTCGCAGATTCATTCTTCTGAGTGAACATCTTCTTCTGATCTCTTCAACCACCTTGGAATGCAGTCTTACACCAAATCTTAAAAGGATTGCTTATCATTGATATTTGCCATAAGCAGACTTATTTTAACCTAAATTGGACTATAAATTTACATAAAAAAACACCTTTTGAGTCATTTAATACAGTAAATTATAGGTGAAAAACACATAATAACTGAAAATAAATGAACACTCAAAAGGTGATATAATGAAGA
>JAAYIG010000127.1 GCA_012523595.1 Fibrobacter sp. | reverse complement strand
TATGACTGGGGAACGCTTGATAGATTGCACAAAAAGGGGTTGATCAGCAATCCCAGAGGCAAGGCAAGGTCAGTAGCTCTCTCAGATGAGGCTGCCAGAAGATCTGAGGAGTTGTTTCGGCAGCTTTTTCAAAAAGACTAACCAACCCTCATTTGTCCTTCAAATCGGAATCGGTATTGAATGTTCTTTATCGGTTTTCTCCGGATAATAATCCAGAATCGTTTGTTCCTGATCCATTGTCTCAATAACTCTCTTGTGTTCAGCAAAGCGGTACCCGTAATTAACAAAGAAAACTCCTGATCTCATTTTATTAATACAGGTAAATGACTATTTGTCATTTCGATTAGCCATCGAGGAGAAGTCTTTTCCCTCGAATCCCTCTGCGGTCGATTTAACAGCCATTTCTATCTTACTTTTTTCATACTCTTAAAAAAATTAAACTGAGCGGTTTTCCCGGTATCGTACGTCTATGTTAATACACGATTGCCGCTTTCAACGTTATTACATGATTACAATGATATTAACAGGAAGGAAAAAATACTTATTGAACGAATAATAATCCTGATATTTACTCACAATGATTTGAACGGTCAGAAAATGATCTGTCTGGTTTAAACTGGAGATATTCTTTAGTAATAAACCGGTGCTTTTATCACCCTGAATAAGGAGGTCTTTGTGAAGCGAAGTATTTCTTCAGTGCTTTTGTCATTGTTCCTTTTAACCTTTACATCAATCGCAGGTGCGGCTGATCCTGTCTGGACCTGTGCCACAGATGCGGAAGTCCAGTGGCAGAAGACGGCTGAATTTGGATATCTTGTCGCCTGTACCAGGGATGGATTGATCGGAATCGATGATGAGAAGGGAACAGTATTGTGGACAAACAGGGGGTTGGCGGGTATGAGTGAAGATGCTCTTACCGAGATCACAGGAACACCCTTCTTTATGGTTTCACACAAGGGAGATAATGCGATTGTAGATGCCTTCACAGGAGTCAAGGTATTCAGCTCAAAGCAGGAGGGTTTTACAAGTGTCAGGAAGTAGATCCCGATGTACCAGTGCGGCGGGATGCTTGTCATGGGGAAAAAGGGAAAAGAGAACGCTGCGGTATTCTCCAATATGGCAGATGGAAAGAAGAGATGGGAATTCGGCGGGACCGATTACATTTTTTCTGCCTTTGAAATCGATAACAGCAGTATCCTTCTGGCCACTGCCTTCAACCTTTACAAAATCGATGCTGCAACCGGAAAGGAGATCTGGAAATCCGCTATTTCCCAGGATGTGGAGATGATGGAGGACATGGGGGCACTGGGAGGGTTGTTAAAAAAAGTTGCCGCAAAGCATGCAGAGAATAATTCTTCAGTGACTGCAGTAGAACTTTATGTCAGGCCTGAGATAAATTCTTTTTTCCTGGCTGTTGAAGTCTTAAAAGAAGAGCATGTGACAAGTTCGGACGGGAAAACGACAGTTAATAAAAGTCCGCAAAGCACCTGTAATGGATTCAGTATAAATGATGGACGTTTACTGTGGAGCAAGGGG
>JAAYIG010000126.1 GCA_012523595.1 Fibrobacter sp. | reverse complement strand
GGTTGTTTACAAATTCCAGGAGATTTACGATGGATGTGAAATTTTGGGTTGTTGGCTTTCTGGTACCAGTTTCTGTGCTGACCCAGCTATCTGCTGAGGACGTCAGTCCTCGTGACTCAACAGAAATTCAGGCTGTCTCTCCAGAAATCTCTGAACCTGCAAGGGCTGTTGACACCATTGTTCTGAGTGAAGATGAGATGGAGGAGGCTGAGAATAGGCTGGAGGATAGTCTCGATGCACTGGAAGACAGGTTGGAGGATAGTGTCAGGGTTAGTGAGGCCAAAATAGATACTATTGATGCCAGTGAGCTGGAATCGAAGATAAGCTATGGGGTGCAGGCATTTACCCGTTTTATTTCAAAATCCCGGGCACAGGGTTATGGAGGTGGTGTTGTACTTCAGCCTCTGCTTCTGGGATTGCATCTAAAGCCTGTATATGATCTGGCTCACAGAGACAGGGTTCTTAAGGCCTGGGATTTTCCGGACCTGGTGGATGGATACTCTCCAGTGCTCACGATAGGTGCGCTGTTTTATGGTGGAGTGGGCAAGGGTACAAGAGTGGGTTTCGGCGGCTGGAAAGGGGATCTCTTTTTGGGCAGTGAAGAGCAGGAATCAGATTCTATCATGGTGCTGAAAGTTGAGACTCTTTATGGAGGACTCTTACTGGAAAAGGTTTTCCTTAAGGGCAACATGAACTTTTTCGTGGGTGGGATTGTTGGCGGCGGAAAGATCAATGTTGACAGAGGATACCAGAGCGCAAATGCGTTCAAGGCTGTCTGGGACAGATATAATGATAAGACGGAAAAGGCAGAAGCTGCTTTCACCGGGTTTGAGATTCATAGCGGTTTTACCGTTACTGTGCTTCCATGGATGCATCTGGGGGCAGATGTTAATGGACTGCTGATGCTTTCTCTGAACGGATTTGGAACCGGGAGAGGTTTTATTTCCTTTAATCCCGGTGTTCGTCTGAGATTGACACTGGGGAATCTGGGATGAGCTTTTCAGGGCAGACAGGAAGCAGGGTCTGATGCGCGAGGGACTGCTGGGTTTGCTGTTGTATCTGACGCACTGGCTTGCTCCTGAGGCGGATAGGGCAAGTATAGATGCTCGTTTTGTCAGGTTTATAGATGAGCAGACAATAAGTTTTAACTGCCAGATGGAGATTGCCTGGAATAAACGTCTCGAGCAGCTTGTTGATGCGGGAATACCGCTGAGATTCCGTATCGCTAGCTTTTCCGATAAATCGGATACAGTCCTTTTCTATCGTTCACTTTTTTTCGATGTAGTTAACTATACATATACTTTTTCGGATTCCGGGGGGTGGGGGGTTCAAAGATCAAATCCATATCCGCTCATTCACCTCGCGTTAAGGGATTTCTGTCGATGGGAGGTGAAGGTGCCCCGGGATGCCATGCTATGCCGGGTTGATGTCCAGATTTTACCTAGTAAAGCGGAGCAGTTGAACCGAATGGTTGACATGAGTAAAGTCTGGGGCAGACAGAAGGTGCTTTTCCGTTTTAATCCTCAGGAGAAGATTAAACGTAAGGCAGGCAGAAAAAAGTAGGAGAACGATGTGTTGAGGTTCTGGAAAAGAATGGAAATCGAGTGGAAGATACTTCTTCTGGCGGCTTTCATTCTTGTGGGAGTTGTGCTTCCTGTACAGAAATTTTACAGTGATAAGCTGAAAAGTACACTTGATCAGAGTGTTGATTCCGGTCTTGAGCCGCTCCTGAGGGAGGTCCTGGCAATTGACAGCGGGATTTTAGAGGGAGCTGTGACCTCGAGCCTCAGCCGCAATCGTCAGTGGCAGGCCATGATTCCAATCATTGTGGAAGAGCAGAACAGGGCGATGATGTCTTTTTCCGCTATCCTTTCTGCGTCGCTTCTGTTTCTGGCTTTCTGGTCATTGAAGCGGTTGACAAGACCGCTGAGGGACCTGGCAAAAAATGCTGATGCAATTGGAAAGGGACTTGTGGTAAAGATCGGGAACGATTCAGGGGGTGCGCTGGGGAGGCTTGAGAGGGCGATGGAGTCGATGCAGGAGGAACTCGAAAAACATCGGG
>JAAYIG010000125.1 GCA_012523595.1 Fibrobacter sp. | reverse complement strand
GAAAATAGTAAATTTATGTTTGGCTGGTTGCATTAGACACTCCTGTTAAAGTTTGTAGTAGAACCTTAACATGTCATGTGACCAGCTACTTTGTCAACTTTTCTGAAAACCTATGGGATGGTAGTGATATTCTTTTACTTTTTAGCGTGGTGAAAGAAGCAGACCATCTGGTTTACTATTTCGACAATAAGTAAAATTGCTGCTTCTTAGGCGGATTCAGGAGAATTTTCAAGCTGAATAATAATCAATTCCGATTTTAATACAGGGGCGCAGAGGCCAGGATACGGTCCCTGCAGCAACTTGACACTTTCTATTCATTAACTTAAACCGTGGTCAATTAATGTTCAAAATTTTTCTGTTTTGATATATCTTAATGCCATCTGTACCACCCAATACCGAAACACCTGTACTGCCCAGTTTTCCAGAGGGTACAGTTTTATTTAGCAATAATGACCTCTGAATTACCCTTCCGTGTAAATCATAAACCTGATACATGTTTCTGTTATTTGAGATTACAGAAACCATAGGTTTCACAGTTCTGGAACTGCCGAATATGGTGCATACCCTTGAGGTCTGCTTGAGGCCATTTTTCCCATTGACAACCGTATTTCCCCAGTCCGAGAGACTTGTGCCTGCATGATTATTTGCCAGGTCAAGATATTCAACACCTCCGCCATTACCGCACCACGACCACGCAAGCCATCCCACACCCTTTTCCTGGCAGTAATCAAGAATGTACTGTTCATCAACATCTCCGCTTGTATGCCTGAATCCAAATTCACCTATGCAGAGAGCAAGACCCTGACTCAGAACATTATCAATGTTTCTCTTAATAGTTTGCGCATCAGAACCGGAGTATTCGTACATGTGGATAGAAAACATGGTATTACCGAGTTGGTCGTAACCAAATACATCCTTGCCTTTACTGTGAATAGATTGCGGGTATTGCCCGTAACCAGCACAATCTATCATAATCGTATGTTTCATCCCGGCATTTCTGATAACCACAATTGCATCTTTGTAACCATCAGCCCATGGATCTGTATTCCAGCTTCCATACCACTCATTTGCAATGTTTATAATAACTCTGTCCTCTTTACCTGTAAGTACAGATTTGATTTCCACAAAATAGTTCGCTGCCGATATAAGATCCTGTTTGCTGTCTCTCCCCGTTGCATCATGTACCTCCAGAACCGCAATCATCTTGTGCTCATTGCAGGCATTAAGGAGATTTGTGACCTGCTGGGAAGTTGTTTTAGTCCACTGGACCCCGTTAGAGAGAACTATTCTTACGGTGTTTGCGCCTGCTTTGGCAATTGCAGGAATCGATTCGTTGATTTTATCCATGTACCATGCGAAAGCGAAATTGACTCCACGCATGACAAATTCATTCCCGTTGGCATCGATAAGTTTTGTTCCGTCAACGGCAAATCCTTTTGAAAAGATGTTTGCTGCCGCAATGAGTAAAATAGAAATACCTGCATATAATAGTCTGTTCATGAAACCTCCCGCATTTGAAACTTGTACCTATTTTTACATGCCTTGAGTTTTATAATAAGCAATTTTGCATGGAAATTGGGATTAAAAATGTCTTTGAGGGGAGAAAATGTTGACAGCGGTGTCAACATTGGAAATGAGTAACTATATAGTGGTGACCTTCTGTCCGGCCTGCTTTGAAGGATTCAGGTACGAAACATTCAAGGAAGTATCAATTCATCCAGAGTCACCCCCTCAAGCCTGACATCGTCAAGCCAGAATTCACTTCCATCAGATCCCGGATGAAACGCTATCCATTGTAAGCGTCCCCTGATTTCTTCCCAACCGGCAAGAGTGCCCTGAGGATCGCTGATAAAGTACTGATCAGATGTTATTGTAAACCTCTGCCATACAGTATCAAGATCAACACTGCAAATTGCCTGAGGCATATTGTTGCTTTCCAGGCCATGAATCCGTACATTGAGCTTTCCATTTCCCTTTGCCATGAATGAAACTGTGTCTATATGGGTAAAACCCGCTTCCATACTGCTTACCTGCGCCCCGATAATCAGATAGGAAGAGCCACCACCGATATTGTAATTGACATAAACAGAGTTCCCATCATAAGCACCCTCACTTACCAAAGCACTCCGCAGTGGAATATAAAGGGTGTCTGTTTCCCTTTCTGCAGGGAAATAGACTGAAACATTGGGCGATCTTGTTATGTACCATTGACCCGAGTTAAGAAAAGACATCAAATTTACATCACCGTCAAAATGATCAACCAATGTACCTGAAAAATCAACAGTTAACTGCGTTCTGAAATGCTCTCCCTCAAGGAGTTCAACTTTGTCGATCCCTACGCATGTGAAACTCTGTGTATCTTCTCTGATCAGTATCTTATACAAACCCGGTGCAACCGATGAAAAGTCAAATGACCCATCATCGGGATCAACATCTTGTGAATAATCTGTACCATGAAGCATTATCTTTACCGGAAAAGGAGTTGAAGAAGTTAGAGAACCCGACAGTGCTGCCGCGGTTTTTAGTGTAACAGTATCACAGGTTCCATTTCTGCTTTTTGCAAATTTAAAGGATGGATAAAACAACGCTGATTTCCCGGAATCGATCAGCAGATTGATATCAGAGGCAGGAAATGAGTCGTAAGGTATCTTGACAGCACCATCAGAACCGGTTACCGCATTATAATATATCACACTTTTGTTTTCGCAGATGTTTCGGAGCCAGAGGTCATTTTCAATCAGTCTTACCGATGCACCACAAACAGGTCGATTCTCTTTGTCAAGCACAGTCAAAGTAAATGTATTTACGGTTTCAGAACCAGCTGTTCCTGAAAGTCTGTCTTCTGTTGAACATCTGTGGATAACCAGAGAGATTACAACCAATAAACATAGTGACAGCCGGCTATTACTTTTCATCAGCAAGATCCTCTTTATCAATATCGTCAAGCAGAGCCACTGGTATAAACTGAAGATTAAGCTGGTATACCCTGTTTGGTTCCCTGGAGATCTCCATAACTTTTCTCAGCACTGTCTTACGGAACTCTGCAAGCATTTCACGGAATTCTCCAAGGGTGTCTTCAGGGATAGATATGGTCAACGAGGAGATATCCCGGATATCGGGTGGATCATTTATCAAGGAACGCTCACTAAGATGAATCGTCTGCTGCTGGAAATGACGCACAGCCAGCATCCGCCAGTTTCCTCCTCCGGTAATAAACTTATCGGTCAAAGAGTAACTTCCATCAGAGTCTCTATAAATGAAACCAAGTTCAAGAAGCAACTTTATTGACTCCTGAGCTTCCTTTTCAGATATGGCAGGAGAGAGCAGATTTGCAAGCTTGCGGTAATCACCATCAAATTTGTAAAATGCAAGCAAAACTCTTATTACAGAATGGTACCACTTATAATAAAAACGGTCCTGATCGGGTTTTACCTGCGGAAGAATCAGATCCTTTAGTTCCATCAGCTTTTCAAAATACAAGCTGGTTTCACTTCCCGTTTTTGCCTTATTGAAGCGCACAAGGCAAGTAAAATACTCCTCCTCTCTGTCCTTTAGACCCAGGAATTTTGCGAAAACAGGGATAAGCCTTTCCGAGATGTGTCTTTGACCCTGAAGAATTTTAACCAGTTGTCCAGGATCAATGTTGATTTTCTGAGCAATGAGACGGTAAGAAAACCAGGGCTTTCTCTCCCTTGTTTCATCAAAACGCTGTTTAAGATAATGACGGTAATCAAGAAAATCAAAAAGGGGGCTCATACCATTAATATACCGTTATTTGCTATAGCTTTGTATAAACTATATCAAAGAGTGATGGCAGAGGTGTCAACATCTTTTCACATACCCAGGCCTCTAGCCTGGGCTGTTAAATCACACCCTTTCAGGGTTTACAAGATAAGCGTACTTCAGGAAGTATAATTCTGCAGTCATACTTTAGCTGATTCAGGAGACTTTCTCTGTTCTCTGGTACATAAACCACTCATAAATAGTAGGAATCAGTACCAGTGTGAGAAATGTCGATGAAATCAACCCGAAGACCACTACAATCGCCAGTGATCTCTGCACCTCAGACCCTGTCCCCTGCGAAATGAGCAGTGGAATCAACCCAAGTACAGTTGTCAAAGCGGTCATCAAAACCGGCCTCAGCCTCAGCATCCCTGCCTCCACAATCGCCTCGGAAACACCATAACCTTCCTCCCTTAGCTGGTTGATACAGGTGACAAGGACAAGACCATTCTGCACAGCAATACCGAAAAGAGCGATAAATCCGACCGATGCCGGTACCGATAAGTATTCTCCTGTGAAAAACAGGCCGAGAATACCGCCTATGAGCGCAAGAGGAACATTGACAAAAATAAGCAACGCGTTTCTTATAGAATCGAGCGACATATAAAGCATCAGAAAGATCAGTCCCAGCGCCACAGGAACTATTATCCCCAGTCTTTTCATCGCCCGCTGCTGGTTTTCAAACTGTCCTCCGTATTCCAGATAGTATCCGGGAGGAAGGTCTATCTTTGATTCAACCAGCTTTTTGACATCTGCAACAACGCTGCCCATATCCCTGCTCCGTACATTTGCAGAGATAATCCATCGACGCTGATTGTTCTCACGGTTTATCTGGATCGGCCCTGTAACTTCCCTGATCTGTGCTACCTGTGAAAGAGGCACCTGAAACCCGTCAGATGTATGTACCAGGATATTTCCAATTACTTTGGTATCACGGCGATGACGTTCGTCAAGACGCACATGTATGCCGAATCGACGGGTATTCAGGAATACCTGATCGACAGTTTCTCCCCCAATTGCCACTTCGACAACCTCAAGAATATCAGATACATTCACCCCGTAACGGGCAGACGCTTCTCGATTGGCAATAATCTGTACCTGAGGCTGACCGAAACTCTGTTCTACGGAAAGATCAACCAATCCCTGCACCGGCTCTATGACCTCCTTTATCTCCTCAGCTTTTGACTTGAGCACATCTATGTCATCACCGTAGAGCTTGACCGCAAGCTGTGTCTTAACTCCAGACAATAGTTCATCGAACATATTCTGTATCGGTTGTGAAAAACTGATCTGCACTCCCGGATAACCCGAAAGCGCTTTGTTCAGCGATTCCACCAGTTCCCCTTTATTCCTGTGATTTTTCCATTGATTTACCGGCTTGAGCATGAGCTGGATATGTGCTGTGTTAACCGGGTGAGGATGGCTGCCGGCCTCAGGACGCCCGATCTTCGCAATGGTCATATCGACCTCATCAAACATTTTTATTCTGCGCTCCAGTTTCATCACTGTCTCGGTTGCCTTTTCAAGTGATATCGATGGAGCCATTGTGATATTAAGCTGTATCACACCCTCTTCCAGTGTTGGGATAAACTCAGTTCCCAGCCTGGGAATCAGGGTCAGGGAAAAGATAAAAAGAGCCAGCGTCACAGTAACAATCACTAACTTTCTTTTTAAAGCAAAATGCAATACCGGCTTATACAACTTTTTCAGAAAAACTACAAACGCAATTTCCTTCTGTACTCCTTGCTTTAGTATCAGTGATGAAAGCACTGGAGCAAAGAACAGTGCTGCGACCAATGAGCCAAGCAGCGCAAAAGAGATGGTGAATGCCATCGGTGAAAACATCTTCCCCTCTACATCCTCAAGGGTAAAGATAGGAAGAAAGACGATGATTATGATAGCAACAGAAAAGATTATCGGACGAGCTACTTCACTGCCTGCAGAGATAATAATTTCAGTTTTACTGCGGGATTTATTCTTTTGATCCGATAGCTGCCTGAACACATTTTCCACAATCACTATTGATGCATCACCGAGCATCCCTATAGCGATTGCAATGCCGCCTAAAGACATGAGATTAGCCGACATTCCTGCGGCACCCATACAGATCACAGCGACAAGAGCACATACAGGAAGTGCCATCGCCACGATAAATGCGCTCCGGATATTCCCCAGGAAAAGTGCCAGAACCGCGATCACAAGTAAAGCACCCTGCCACAACGCATCCTGAACAGTTTTAAGGGCATTATTTACAAGAGAACTCTGATTATAGTAGGGAATAAGCTTTACACCCTCAGGCAATGACCGCTGTACCTCAGGGATCTTCTTGTCAATTCGCCTGATTACCTCAGAGGTGTTCTGGCCGTAAAGTTTCATTACAATTCCGGCAACCACTTCCTCTTCCCCGTTGCGGGTAACCACACCACGGCGTGTCTCTTTGCCGAAATCAACTGAGGCAACATCGCTCAGACGGACTGGAATACCATCTACAGATTTTACCTGCACATTACGTAAATCATCGAGGTTATCGATCAGTCCGATACCTCTCACAAGGTACTCTTCTGAACCGACCACCAGAAACTGCCCCCCGGCATTGCGGTTATTCGATGTCACCGCTGTAATTACGTCATCGAGAGTAAGCTCAAATTTATTGAGCGCGACAGGGTTTACATCGATCTGGTACTGCAGAACATGGCCGCCCATGGAAAGGATTTCGGTCACCCCGGGGACCGTCTGAAGCTGGTACTTGACTGTCCAGTCATTTATCTCACGAAGGTAGACATCGAGCGGCTTTCCCTCGGTGTCAACATTCTGATCTGCTGTCAGGTAGTACATGAAGACCTCACCCAGCCCGGTCGAGATCGGTCCCAGTCCGGGACGCTCCTCCAGTTCCGGAAGCCCGGCGTTTGAGAGCCGCTCTGCGACAATCTGCCGTGCGAAGTAGATATCAACATTGTCTTTGAAGTAAACATACACTACAGCCATTCCGAATGCCGATGTCGATTTGACCTGACGCACACCGGGGAGGCCATTCATTGCCGATTCTATCGGGAATGTAATCAGACGTTCGATCTCCTCAGGGGCCATTCCATGAGCCTCGGCAAAAACCGGAACCATGACAGGTGAGATATCAGGGAAAGCATCAGTGGGCAGTCTTTTATACTGCACAACACCCGCAGTGATAATACCAATCATTGCCAGAACAATCAGCAATCTGTTCTTCAGGCAGATTTGTAATATTTTTTTCATGTTTGTTCCTATCCCCTCAATGTCCGTGTCCAGCATGCGCATCGAATGAACTTGTGACAATCTTTGCCTTAAGCTCGAATGCACCATTATTTACATATTCCATACCCTCTTCAAGACCGGATAATATCATCACTTTACGGGAATCTTTATCTCCTGTCTTCACCGGAACAACATTGAACCTTCCAGGCTCGTGTTGAATAAATACCACACTCTCATTATCAAGGATCTGAACTGCATTTCTGTCCACGACAAGCCCAGGCTCTCCTTCACCTGTCTCTACATTAGCATTGACAAATGTGCCAGGGCGCCAGGCATTATTACTGTTGGAGAGTACTACTCTTGCCGTGATCTTTCTCGTCCTTGCATCCATGATTGGAGTGACATAGCTGATAATGCCATCAGTGCTTATTTCTGAACCTACCGCTGATATTTTTGTCCTCTGTCCCTTTTTCACCTTATCGGCATCTTTGGGGTATACCGCCAGATTTACCCATACAGTTGACAGATCAGCAAGAAGATAAAGACTCTCCTCCTCAGAGACATACTCTCCCGCGGCTGCATGCTTTTCAATAATCCGTCCCGATATCGGTGCTTTGAGAGAATAGGTGTTCATGCTCTCATTGCTCTCGATCAGGGCAACAGCTTCACCAGACTTCACATATTCACCGATTCCATACCGGACCTCTTTGACTATACCCGCGAATCTGGGTGTTATGTGTACCACACGATCCTCATTGAACCCGATTTCTCCTGAAAGATCGAGAGATGTACTTATTCTGCCGGTTTCAACTCTGGCAGTGGTAATCTCTGAAAGCTTCATGTCTTCTGGTGTCACCACTATTTCACCATCATCATGCCCGTGCTCACCCTCCTCTTCAGCATGATGACCGCTATAGTCATGATCAGAATGATGATCCTCATGGTCTGCATGCTCATCGTGATCTGCATGAACGTGGCCTGATTTCTCATTGTGCTCATGATCATGATGATCCTTTGTCGAATTGCCGCATCCTGTCCACACTATCATCGACAGAAAAACAAATGCTGCTAAAAACAATCTCATGGTTTTCTCCTATTTGACGATTTGTAAGTTTATAGATGTCATCTGCATCAGATCGGTCAATTTCTCAGCACGTTCCTGCAGGATATCTAAAAGCTCCAGTCTGAGGCGCAGCATTTCAGCCTGCGCTTCTGCAATGTCAAGAAACGATGCGCTTCCGGCAGAGTAATACTCCTGAAGGGTTTCATACACTTTCCGGGCTTTCGGTACAATACTGGACTGAAGAGAATTCAGTTTGAGATCGATCGCTTCCAATTGACTGTGGATCCCCTCGATATCTGCCATCAGCAGACGGTAAGCATTTTCCCTCTGCTCTCCGGAAGCCTTCTGCCTGAGTTCTGCCTGTTTCTGAGCAGCAGTATTCCTGTTAAAAAGAGGAACAGACATTGACAATCCAAAAGTAGGTGAATTGGAATTAGCCTCATTATTGCGGAGATAACCCATTGAAAGATTCAGGTCCGGTGAAGCATCCGCACTAAGCTGTCTGCGTTCCACTTCGAGTTTCTTCTGCTCGATTACATAAGCCATTATTACCGGATTTTTATCGACTGCGTTCTGAAGGGTTTTCAGATCGGGAATTGATGATTCATGATTCAGCTCACCAGTTACATTTATCAAGGAGAAATTCTGACTGCTCCCCAGTGCCGCAAATTTCATTCTTGCCTGTTTATTTTCAAGAAGCAGTTCCTTGCGCTCAAGCTGGAGCTGCTCGATATCTATTTCAATCCGAACCAGATCAGTGGTCCTGGCACCTCCGGCCTCTACCCTGCGCTGGATCTGGTCTCTTGTCGATTCGGTAATTTTGATAATTGAATCAAGCACATCCATTTTATGAGTTGTTGTTGCTATCGGGATAAACCTTCGGATAATTTCTGCTTCGAGCTCAAGCCTGGCGATCTCTCCCGCATTTACTAAGACATCTACCTCTATTTGCGCAGCTTCGGTTCTGTGTTTTCTTTTTCCGCCAAGTTCAAAAGTCTGCCCGACAGAAGCTTCGATTTCATCTGCACCAAACTTCTCAAGTGAAACCTCGATATCGGGATTGGGAAATGTGCCCGCCTGATGAACACCGGCTTTTGCAGCATCGATTTCAGTTTTCGCGGACCTGAGTCCAGCATTTCCGGAGAGAATTATTTCGCGAGCCTCTGCAAAGGACAAGGAGTCTTTTGTATCAGGAGATGCATCTGCCTGGGATATTGTCCAGCACATTATGGCCATGAGGAACCATCTTATCATAGTTTCCCTTTCATATTGTAAAGAAATACAAGAGAATCAGAACACAAAAACAGAAGAGCAGAAAAGGAAATCTGCTATATTTTGTAAAACGAAATAGAAGGAATCTCAGATACGAAGAACTGTGGAATGTCGATCAGGTATCAAAGGTGGAATGAGGAAGGAGACATGAGAAAAGGTTTTATTTCCGGGTAATAAAAACAGATCGACGAATTTCTCCGGTGCGGATAAAACAGCCTCAAACATGACCTGGTTTTTAGAAACGTATTCACCAAGTGCAGATTGATCGGAACAGATTTTGTGTTGACAGTTCTCAGATGTACATCCGTGTGGCTTATCATGTCTGTCGCAATCATGGCTGCTGCAAGGCTGAGCCACAAAATGGATTTCCTGGATTTGGCTCGCGTTGTCGCAGCATTGGGTGGTGAGACTGCAAACCGGAATCAACAATGCTATCAGAAGTGAGATAATTTTATCATTGCGCATAAGAATTCATCTGAAATTAAAGCATCTAAAAATATATCACAGGCCTAATTATCCGGCAAATATAATCGCTTTTTGATGGAGCGCATGATGATCAAGGCAAGAAATGAAATCGTGAGGATTTGCATGGAGCCTGAAATCCATCAATACAGATTTTTCTTTCTGTCCGTATTCATCAGACAGCCTGAAAGAAACACGGATCAAGCAATCAAATATGTATAAATTGTTAGTCTCATCTGATTTCCACAGCGTTCAATGAGGAAACGTTATTCTAAACCGCATCGTAATCATTTATTTTCCTTATTTCACCAATTCATCAAAACGAGGTCAATATGGCAAAAGTTTTCAATGCAGGGGAGATTTTTGAAATCGGTATTCAGATCGAGAAAAATGGTCACGACTTCTATGCTGCAGCAGCCGCCGGCACAGAGGATGAATCGATGAAGAAACTCTTTACAGAACTGGCAGACTGGGAGGGGCAGCATATTAAACTTTTTCAGGAACTTCGTGACAAACTTCCGGAAGGGGCAAAGCAGGAGATAGAATTTGATCTTGACAACGTGGTATACCTGTATTTGAAATCCCTGGCCGACAGTATGGTTTTCAACTCCAAGAGTGCCGGAATAGAGGGACTCCTTACAACCGATGATATTCTGAACAAAGCCATAGAAATGGAAAAAGAGTCGATAGTGGTTTATTCTTCCATGAAAGAGGTTGTGCCGGCGAGCATGGGAAAAGCCCAGATCGACAGGCTTATTTCAGAGGAAGTCGGGCACGTGGGTCATCTTATAAGAAGAAAGAGCAAGTAAACCCATCGATTCTCTTCATTATTGATATTTTGAAATCGTCACCCATTCTTTGTCTCTGGGTGACGATTTATAATGGAAAAGTCTGCTAATTCCCCCGAAGCTTCAGAGCTAATCGTTCGATCCTTTACTTAAATCAAGTTTGCAGTTTAGGTGTTTTTTGGGGATTTGGCGAACTATAATAATGGATATGTATAATAACATGTATATGGTATAAGGGGAAACATATTTGATATAGATGAAAGGTCTCAGGGATTAATTCACCTTTGGGGTGAACCAATGACTTAAGCGATTAAGTCAAAACCACATCTTTCCTAACCACACAATCCCTCAAATAAAAAATCTCATCCGATTTCCTGCCAGCGATCGGGTCGATGAAAATTCCAGAAAAAAGCAATACTTCTTCAAGGAGAAACCCTAAGCCGTCGAGTCACTAATTCACCTCCGGGGTGAAAG
Source organism: Fibrobacter sp. (assembly GCA_012523595.1). NCBI lineage: Bacteria > Pseudomonadati > Fibrobacterota > Fibrobacteria > Fibrobacterales > Fibrobacteraceae > Fibrobacter > Fibrobacter sp. The sequence goes on along the minus strand of JAAYIG010000125.1, from coordinate 8,354 downwards.
AGTGATTTAATCGATTAAAATGAGGTCTTGCTGAGGTTCTTAATTCACCCCGGAGATGAATTAAGGATATAAAGACCCTTACCCAGGGCAGATTCTGTTTCCTGACATCTTTACGCGGGACATAAAACCCGATCGATATTGATCAGATTATGGTCATGATTGTTTCCTGACTATGAACAGTTCGCTGTATTGGATTCATTTTTTCCGGGGGTTACTAATTCACCTCCGGGGTGAAAAAGTGCCTTAACCGCTTAAAACGAAGCCTCACCAAAATCAATAATTCACCCCGGAGATGAAACAAGGAACCTTACACCACCCTTCCCAGAATAATTCCCGTTTCCTGATATCCCCATCAAGGATAAATCGATATTTACAAATAACAATCATACCACAACCATTGCCGTTTCCTGACTCCAAATCCCCCACTATACACAACTAACAATTTTCCTTTTCAGCTCTTACCATCAGCCCTGCTACACTACTGTATACATCTAAACTTAATTCTTCTGATTTACGATCATCCCCCCAACCCCGCCACCATCCCCATCAATTAAACCCAAAAAAGCCGATTTCGTACCAGATCCCGGGTTTAAAATCTTAAAGGCCTCTTTAAAACATTGAACTTTAATTGTTAATTATTAATTTTACCTGTTCTGAACAGAGACATTTTTAACCTCCCCAGACTCAAACGAAAGGTAAGCCATGCAATACTCATCGGGTTCGACAGGAAGAACATTTGTTCTCCGCTTCGAGGAGAACGATACTATTTACAAGGAAATAGAGAACCTCTGCGAGAAAGAATCTGTAGAGGCAGGAGTTATCTGGATTATTGGCGGGGTAAAAAACGGAGGTGTTGTCGTAGGACCGGGAAATGACTCCGAGAGACCCCTTCGTCCCCAGGTAGAGCAGTTTACAGAGGCACATGAGATAATCGGTACAGGCACCATTTTCAGAAATGAGGAAAACAAACCGGTGCTTCACATGCACGCCGGAGCCGGCAGAGGAAAACATCAGGTGATCGGATGCCCGCGAAAAGGGCTTGAGTGCTGGCTTGTGACAGAGGCTGTATTGCTTGAGATAAAGGGGGCGCTCGCTGGAAGGGTAAAAGATGAGAGCGGAGCAGAGTTGTTGAAGGTATTAAAGAAATAGTTTCTGTTTGATTAGCATTTCAGATTAGCCAAATCTTTCCCCCGGCTTTTTGATGATCAGAATACCCTATTCTGATCATTTTTTTTGAATTATGCCGTTTTGACCTGATATCATTCCTGTAAAAGCAATTCAGGAATCCGGAGTTGATATCCTGGGATCTGGAACCTTGTTCTCAAAATTGACGTGTAAGTGTGTTACTGTAAAGTACATTTGTTTCCGCATAGCACTCTTACCCGTGCCTGTCTTCAGGCATGAATAATGATTCGTTACCTTCAAAGGGAAACAGGCACATAATTCGCTGAAAATCTTCTCAAAGGAGCCATCCTATGCAGAAACATCACGGATTAAACATAGACTTCAATCCTCTTATCGGTCAAAAGGTTACTCCCCCGGAACAAACACAGCAATGGCCAGGACTGGAAAAAGACATGAACCCACCTGCAGACCATGGGGAGCTTAGCTATCAGGGAGGTAACAAACTGACAAATAAAAAAGTCCTGATCACCGGCGGAGATAGCGGGATCGGACGGGCTGTTGCCATAGCCTTTGCCAGGGAGGGTGCTGATGTGGCGATATCCTACTATAACGAGCATGAAGACGCTCGTGAAACAGTCAACTGGATTGAAAAGGCCGGCTCAAAAGCATTCGCTATAAGCGGGGATATTCAGAACCCTGACTTCTGTCACACACTTATTGAAGCAACGGTCGAGGGGCTTGGAGGACTTAACATTCTGGTAAACAATGCCGGGTTTCACGCCGAGTCCGCGGAATTCACCGAAATCTCTCCACAGCAACTCGAGAAAACTTTCAAAACAAATATTTTCTCATTTTTCTGGACTACCCAGAATGCCCTGAGATATTTACAAGCCGGAGACTGCATCATAAATACAGGATCCGTAGTGGCCCTTGAGGGCCATAACACCTTGATTGACTATGCCTGTACAAAGGCAGCAATTCACAACTTCACCAAATCTCTGGCAGCGCTACTTGCCCCTAAAGGGATAAGAGTCAACTGCGTTGCACCCGGACCGGTATGGACACCGCTTATTGCCTCCACCCGATGGAAAAACAGGGTCGCGGAATTCGGCAAAAGCACACTATGGGGCCGTGCAGCACAGCCGGCAGAGATTGCCCCCACTTTCGTTTTTCTGGCCTCTGCCGATTCCAGGTTTTATTCAGGAGAGATTTTTGCCCCAACAGGGTACCAGACAACCAGGTAGAGAACAGTCCGATAGAATGCAATCGACATTTACTTGATGTGTGGAATTCTTTCCAGGGTGGTTTTTATCTGCCCCTGAGGAATCCACTTTCCTAAAACTGCCGACAACTGCGAAATAGTGAAAGGTTTGGCAATAGCATCTGTAAAACCATGTTTGAGAGGACTGGCAATAACAGGATCATCGCTATACCCGCTCATCGCAATTACAGGGATATCGGCTTTTATTTCCTTAATACCGGGAAGGGCATCTTTACCGCCCTTTCCACCGGGAACTGTGAGGTCAAGAATGACTGCGGCTATCTCTTTGCCTTTTCTTTCCGCCTCATAAAATGATTCTATCGCTTCAAGGCTGGTTTTTGTCAAGATAGTTTCATAACCCAGTGAAATAAGCATGTGACTGGTCACTTTCAGAATGAAATCTTCATCATCCATGATAATAATGGTGCCACTGCCCTCAGTTTTAACTGTAAGTGGCTCAGCATCATTTACTATGGGCTTTTCCGATGCCGGAATGAGAACATGAAAGATTGAACCTTTACCCGGTTCTGACTGAACATCAATTGATCCGTTATGCCGCTTGACTATCGAATGTACAGTCGTCAGCCCCAGGCCGTTACCATTTTCTCTGGAGGAGAAAAATGGATCAAAAATCTTCTGCAGATGATCTCTTGGTATGCCGATTCCGGTATCTTTGATTGAGATCTTGATAAATTTGTTTTCTTTGCTACCGGATTTGTCATCATTCTCAATTGTGGCCACATTGCAGGCGGATACAGTTATTTTCCCCCCATCAGGCATTGCCTGCTTGGCATTGATCACAAGGTTGTCGATTACCTGCCCGATAAGGTTTTCATCACATTCACATGCCCAGAGATTATCATCAATTTTGAAGTGACAGGCAATATTGGATCCGCTGAGTGTAAATTGTGTGAACTTCTTTAAGATCGGTGCCAGTTGAACAGTTTTCAAGGATGGTTCGCCCCCCTTGGCGAATGTAAGAAGCTGCCGGGTAAGGGCACTGGTGCGTTTAGAGACCTCAAGAGAATCATCCAGATACTCTTTTACAAGGTCGATATTACCCTTCTCGGCTTCAACTTTAGCCAGTTCCAGAAAACCAAAAACTCCATTCAGTAAATTATTAAAGTCATGCGCTATACCGCCTGCAAGCACTCCCAGAGACTCAAGCTTCTGGGTCCTCTGCATTGAATATTCAAGCTTCTGCTTTTCAGTTACATCCCGGAACACAAGTACGACACCTGTAATCTCATCCTTGTCGTTTCTGATCGGAGCAGCGCTGTCGGCGATCAAATGCTCAGACCCGTTTTTAGAGATAAGGACAATGTAATTGGCCCGTTCGACAGTCGCTTTCGTCTCTAAGACTCTTGACACGGGACACTCTGCGGGTTTGCGGGAGTTTTCTTTGACAATGTTGAATATTTCCCGTAATGGCTTTCCGGTCGCCTCCTCAGCTTCCCATCCGGTAAGTTCGACAGCAGCTTTATTTATCGTAAGGATCTCACCTTTGATATTTGTGGTAATGACCCCGTCACCTATACTGCGCAGAGTAATTGAGAGCTGCTCTTTTTCCTCTGCAAGGAGTCTCTCTACTCTCTTATAGTTGGTAATATCATGAAAAGTCCAGATCCTTCCATAGTTTTGACCATCCTGACCTAAAACCGGGCCGGTATATCTCTCAAGTACCGTGCCGTCGTTAAGTTCTATTATATCAACATGTGTTTCATCCTTGTTTTTGATCATGTGCTGAACAAGAGATAGAAACTCTTCCGGTTCTTTTGTTTTCTGCATGACATAGTGAAGCTGCTCTTTTGTGTCGGTACTTGCCTGCACGTCCTCGGGTATTTTCCACATTTCCGCAACACGGCGGTTCTGATAACTCCTGTTGCCGTTCTGGCCAACGATTATCATTCCATCGCTTGTAGAGTTCAGTTGTGCTTCCATTATTGCGGTTTTAATGCGCAACTCTTCACGGCTGCACCTCAGTGCCTCTTCAGTTTCCCTGCTTTGCTTTATCTCTTTTGACAGCTTTCTGTTAAGGGAAATGAGAACCACTATAACAACCATGAATATCAGAGATGGAATAAAATGAATCAGGATGTTATACATGTGTAATGATACCAGTATCAGCAGTAAAAGGTTGAAGAAGAAAACATTTTCTTTTCTCCAGTAACTTTGCTATGCTGTATTGTTTTCGAATTGATATCCCGTACCTGTTTTTCCGGGATAAACATAATAAATATTATCTTGTGACACTACAATAGTATAGTTAAAATTCAGCGGGGAAATATTTTCATATATGAAGGTGGCGAGTTCGCCCCCTTGTGCAGAAGAATCCCCCCTTATTAAGGGAGATAAAGGGGGGATTTCCTTAATTCCCTATGCCCAGCACAGGATCACCGGCGGGAAATCATTTTCGAGACCAGTGCTGCCAGTCAAATGGGTCCTTGCGGATGCATTTCAGATTAAATCTCTCTCTGTTAACCGGTTTCGATATAGAATTGGGAAACTGACTGCCACAGAACAGAAACTGATAATTGACAGTGTCTTACTTTGTATCGGTGTCTGAATTTAGTTTACTTTTACATCAGGGGTGATTCTTCGTATCATAACACCACTTCGCCATCTCAGCAATAAGCTGAAGAGGTAACGACTTGTCGCAGGAAAACTGTACTGCGCCTTTGCTTGTTTTGTATTCCCTGAGCCTTTCCCTGAAATGCTCAATGGCCTTATCATCGGGGTAGAGCCCGATGTGCTTTTTGAATGCTGCGAAGTGGATAATATTATGTTTACGCCAGTAAGTCGGCATGCTCCAGGAGATGCGCTCTTCTGCATCCGGGAGTGCGGCACGGAGTGTATCATGTTGGAATACTTACCTATTAGCAAAGTTTTCGAGGAAATTGAAGGCAGCGATAATTCAAAATGAACGGAATATTTCTTCCATAGCATGGTGAACTGATAGATGAAATGAATCATTACAACATTGGACGTGCAGGATTGGACTTCCATTTAGTACGTTGTTTTTCAGCCCAAGTCAGAATAATTCACTGAGATTGTCAGCGGATGATTTCTTGAGCCCACATCATTTCTGTCCTTTAAACACTTCAATAGAGATTCAGAAAGTATTTTTAAGTCAAAACAGGCAGTCATACCCACCAGTAATGGTTTTAAGAACAAAAAAGGCAAATCTATGTCATCTGTGCATCGAAAAGCTCTTGAACATAAATTCAAGGGTTCATTAAAAATCAACACAGATCTAAACCGCACTCTGGTTAGTTTTCAAGCTAATAAAAAACTCCCTTTTTACCGCTGGTTCAAATATAAAGAGGGTTTTTCTGCACCGATGATGAACTACCTGATATCGGATTCCGGCTTGAATAAAAACTCAAAGCTCCTTGATCCGTTTTCGGGCAGCGGTGTTGCTCTCTTTGCCGCTCTTAACAGAGGTTTGGTTCCTTCAGGTATAGAGATCCTTCCAGTGGGCCCTTATATAATTAAGAACAGAATTAAAGCTGCAAAGATACCGGTTGATGATATCGACCGGGCACTCTGTGATTGCCTCTCAGAGGATTTTAAAAAGTACCTGCCTGCTCAATCAAAATTCAATCATATCTCAATCACAGAAGGAGCTTTTCCAAAAGAGACAGAAAAGGAGATGCTCGGCTTCATTAATTATGCAAGAGACCATTTTGCAGATCCTGACACTCAATCAATATTAGAATTCGCTGTTTTCTGTATCCTGGAAAAGATCAGTTACACCAGAAAGGATGGCCAGTATCTGAGATGGGATTACAGAGCCGGTAAAAATCCACTCAGTAAAAAATTTAACAAAGGTCATATTCCTGGTTTTCGGGAAGCAATCACCGAAAAATTGTCTGAAATCAGAGAAGATCTTTTGTTGTGGAATTCAGAAACAGCATCAACAAATTTTGACAGTATTAACCTTACTGAAGGATCTGTTCTTAAATTGCTTCCTGAAATTCCGTCAAAAACAATCAACATAGTTATCACATCACCACCGTATTGCAACCGCTATGATTATACGAGAACTTATGCACTTGAGCTTGCTTTTTTAGGTATCAATGACAGCGGAATAAAGCAACTGAGACAAGAATTACTTACTTGTACTGTAGAAAACCGTGAGAAAACATCCGCTTTAAAAAGTATCTATACCGATAAGAGAAGAGTTAATGATTTTAATAGAATAGTGGAAACGTTCAATTCCCAGGAAGCATTACAGGAAGTCATAGAAGTACTAGATAAATTGCGTACCAGCAATAATCTGAATAATCCCAATATTGTAAGAATGGTCAAAAACTACTTCTTTGAAATGTGCTTTATCATTTTTGAACTATACAGAGTATTAAAAAACAATGGTATAGTATATATGGTAAATGATAATGTAAGATATGGTGGAGAAGAAATACCTGTTGATTTGATCCTTTCCGATTTCGCCTCCACAGCAGGATTCAATGTACGAGATATATGGACTCTGAATACAGGAAAAGGAAACAGCAGCCAGCAAATGGGTGTTCATGGACGAACAGAACTGCGTAAATGCGTTTACGTTTGGCAAAAGTAGAGGAAGTTTCGATGAAGAAAAACAATGATCGCCAGGAGTTAATTCTTGAAGCAAACAGAATTTCCTACTCACTGCGTTCCACATTCTTTTTCCGTAAACTCCGGGATATCGGGTATCTTGATATACTTAAAGATATAGAAAAACTTGTACAGCAATCGCGAAATTATAGCTGGGAAGATAAGAAATACTGGAACATAACCCATAATGCATGGGATTTGATCGCCAGGGAAAGAATCGAATTTCTAAGGGTATTCGCTCACCCCAAAGTATTAGTGGAGCATCCAACTTTTATCAGTTACTACCGAAATGTTGCCGCAATACCCCTTAAAGGGGTCCAATATCTGGCATTCAATGTTACTGATTATGAACTCCGGAAGAAAACAGAACTATCCTATTCATCTGCACTCAAACTCATCAAATTATTCAATACTCATATTTCTTCAATAATCGAATCTACACTATCTATTACAAAAGAAAACATCTCCTCACTGATGTACAGCTCAGCTGGTTGTACAATCGATGGTTCCTGGCGGAATAAAATCGGTGAAGAAGCCGAAAAAATGGTTAAAAGCTATGTACTGAGAAATTGTCTGGAAAAAGGAATCATTTTCGCAATGATTGATAAATCCAACAGACCTGCAGATTTTGATCCTGAATACGATTACCTTTCTAATATCGATCTATTCAAAGGCATTAAACTGAAAAACCACATGACAATACTTTTCTCAAACGAACCTGATATTTCAATAATTGGCCCAAACGGCAAACCAGTAAGCGTGATAGAGATTAAAGGTGGAACAGATCCTGCCGGTGCATTGGAGCGGTTAGGTGCAATAAAAAAGAGTTTTGATTATGCACGAAAAGAAAATAAAAAAGTCGAAACTATACTTGTTGTAAGCTGCATTACAGAAGAGATGAATAAGCGGCTTAAAAAGGAAAAAACAATTGACAACGTTTTCAATCTCACCGCGATAATCATCGACATGGAATATAGAGGGAAATTCATTAATAAAATTTCCTCCCTTCTACAAATACCTCAATCTCAAATCTCCTGAAATTTTCCATTAACTACTTCAGGACAAAACACTTGAGATTGCAGGTGACAAAAACAATTTTACCTAAAGGCCTGAAATTGAGCCCTTCAAACACTTTAAAACTGGAAAAAACGAGCGGATGGTAATATGAGGTACTTTAAACGCTTAATCTGCATCTTTATCCCGATTATCGGGTTTGCTCTGAACGCTTGCGCCAATTCAGCGGACAACGACCTGCTGCTCTTTTCCATATCACTTAACGATGATACAACAAGTATCTACGGATGCCACTGGGATGACAGGATCAAGACTAACCTCTCCGGACCCGTCCTCATGGAAAAAGGGACCCTCCTCT
>JAAYIG010000124.1 GCA_012523595.1 Fibrobacter sp. | reverse complement strand
GCTGTTTCAGTAACGGATTACCATGTTCTTTTCTGGCCATAACTGTAAACCTCCATTGGTGTTAAATGGTTAAAATAATCCATACACCAACTATTCTGAGGTTTACACAAATTTTTCAGCACTCTCTGCAGAAATGAAAAATGAAGCTTCTATATTTTATAATCCATCTTCAACTGCTCCAGATCTTGTATCAGTTCATCTTTCATCGTGAGTGTATAGATTCTGGCAATTGCTCCCTGGTTCTGTAATGCTACCAGTTTCCTCAAGTCATTTGCGCGTGCACGCCAGGTTACACCATCCGTTACAAGGAGCAATGTAGTATCATGTCCTTTTTTCCTCAATTATCCTTCGGAAATCCCCAAGAACATCGGTCTGTTTACTACCTGTAGCTCCGTATGCTTTTGCTTCAATGAGAATGCATGGGCATCGTCTTCATATAGATCCCAGATGGGAGTACCGGCGTTTTTGTATTGTGTATGATCCGTCCCCGTAAATCGTAAACAGTACTGTTCGAATTTGACAAACCAAGTGAGAGAGCGCTTCGGTTTCCCCAAACGGATTGTCTGTTTACAGCGCGAAAATCACCTGCAGTCTTTGTATTGCCGATTTTTGCTATACCGGTTTTCCATGCATTTAATGCAGCATCACTGGTATTTACTGCCCAGTCAGCTTCTGCGCTTTTACTCTGGTTGAACCACATCAATGCAAAGATTCTGGGGAATTTGGAAGGGATGTCATTAAACATGTCGGTAATCCATTGGGCTTTATTGCCGCCATGCTCTGAAGAGGAGAATTCGGCGATGAAAAGAGGTTTTGATGAGATTGAAAGTGCGTTGTACGCGGGTGTAAAAACCTCGGTGAAACTCTGCCATCTGGACCAGCTTTGTGTTGTACCCCAGTTATAACCATCGATTGATACCATGTCAACCCAGTCATCTCCCGGAAACCATCCGGTAAAAGTGGCTGAACCGCTGTTGGTGGCATTGGTAGTCCATACCCATTTAACATTTGTTACACCGGCGTCTCTGAATATCGTTACAACATGTTTCCATGCATCAATAAGTGTCTGATTTGTATTTCCCGCGCCGCTTTTGGCTATTCCCCAATCATACCAGTCCCCATTTGCCTCATGAAATGGACGGAGCCAGATTTCTTTACCGTAAGACTTTATGCCTTCAGCATAAGCTTTCAGATATCCATCCGCTTTGCCGTCGATTATCTCTTTTGTCGTATACCCGTTTGCCATCCATGTTATAAGAAGTATGGAATTGTTGGCAGCAGCGACATCAGCATAAGGTTTTGACCAGGCCCAGTCATTCATATCCCAGAGGACAAACAGGCTTATGATGTCTACATGACGATCCTGCATAGTCTGAAATGCCTCAACATTGCTCTTTGTAGGTTGAGGATATGTTCCGGGGCCTCCAACCCATGCCCCGATTTGCTTAAGTTCTGCAGAAGATACTGACACCATCATGAGCCCTGCCATAACACATTCAATTAATAGTTTGCATTTCATAGTATACCCCATTCTGTATTGGAATTTACGGTTTAAATCAATTATTGCTGTCACTGATCAATTCAATTCTTACTTGTTACTATCCATGAAATATTGCCAATCGTTTAAAATATAGTAGTCAATAGGGCAGTTTGGCAGAAGCATAAATACATTTATTAATTTTTTGTTATACTGTTATATTAAATATGAGGCCTGGTATCCTATGGCAAGAAAAAGATCGCCTGTTTTGCAGGATGCAATTGCAAAGATCCGGACTTTAATTGAAAAATCTTCAGACAAGAGTGTCCTGCCATCAATTCGCTCACTGGCAAAATATCTTGATGTTTCACCGGTCACAGTGATACGTGCTGTCGATGTACTCAAAGGAGAAGGGCTGATATCAAGCAGGTGGGGAAGAGGTCATTTTAAAGCAGGGGAAAAAACTGCTTCTAAAAATGATGTCAAGATCCTCGAGTACGGGAAATATCAGAAAACACTCAGAAAGTTCAAAGAAGATATTCTTAAGGGAACGTATAAAACATACCTTCCGCTTCCTTCTATAAATCAATTGAAAGCAACTTACAACGTAAGTTATCCGACAATAAAAAAAGTTCTTTCAACTTTGCTTGATGAAGGAATACTTAAGCTCAATGGGGCGCGATACTGTTTTTTCACCGACCGGCGTAAGACAAATCAGCGGATTGTAATTGTAGCGTTTGGGTTGAGCAGGGATATGGTCAAAATTGAAACTGAACGTGAACGTGCGTTTTATCGCATGTTAGTATCATCAGCGGAGCGGTTCAATGTAGATATTGAAATTATCTGTTATAATGACTACCTGGAAAATCCCCGTTTTTTTACACCCGGAGATATGCCTTTCGATCACTATCTGAAAAGATCAGGAATCTGTGGAATCATTTTATCGTCATATCATATGAATAATTCCGCAGCGTGTCTTTCCCAATTATTAACATATAATATTCCGGTTTCCGCCTGGATCGAGGACAGCAGAATACTTGGTACTGTGGAAAGGTTTGGAAAACATTATAAAAAGTTGACATTCTTCGATTCAAGTTACTCGACTATACCGGGAAATGATGTCGGCCGGTATCTGCTTGAGAAGGGACATCGGCATATAGCTTTTATATCTCCTTTTCATGGCAGTCCATGGTCGCAGAACCGGCTGAAAGGATTAAAAAAAGCTTTATCCTCCTATCCGGAGGCAAGCGTATATCAATTCACTGTTTCGGAATACAGTAACGATTATTTCTATCTGGAATCTGTTCTTGAGAAAGATGCTTTCAATCATAAATACATTACAGATAATATTGAAAATCAATTACATGATTTCCTCGCGCCACGCATTTCGGTAATAAAGTATGAGCATGATACACTGCTGAGGGATAACGCGATATTTACAAACATAAAACGTGCTGTCGATCAGATAAATTCAGACCCGTCAATTACTGCCATTGTTTGTGTCAATGATCTTGTCGCGTGTTTAATCACTGATTACTGGAACTATAATCAGGTTCCGTTTAGTAAACGTCCTGCAATCATAGGCTTTGACAACTCGTTTGGATCTTTTCAGAGGCAGATCAGTTCGTATGAATTTAACACACAGGGTGAAATACAAAACATGATCAGCCATCTTTTATACCCGGATAATTCACTGTTTTCCGGAAATAAGCCGGTAATAAGGTTGAGCGGAAGAGTGATCGAACGTGCAAGCATGTATGGACATTGATATAAGCGGATAAACCAATTTACAGAGCAAAAGAAAACAGGAGAAGCAGGGTAGGGGTTTTTTGAGTTGCTGATCGCAAGTAGCTATCAGTTAGATAAGTTCTTTCCCATTATATAGAGAATTGCGGACGTCGTGGTACAATAGCAGCGAGGGCACACCATCAATATCCCCGGGCCCCAATGCAACTGTAAAACAGTGAGTACAGTGTATTACAGTTGCGTTACAGTTGTTGGCAAGGTTGTAACTTGCAACTTGTGACTTTCCTATTGTCTCGTCAGCATTATTTGTGAGATGTAAGCCCTGGAACTCCCGCTTTGAAGCTTCAGAAAATATTCGCCAGCCGCTATTCCGGAAAGATCCACGTTTTTATAACTGTCATCAACGCCAAATGTCAATTTCCTGACAAGTTGTCCTTTCAGGTCGAATATATTCAGCGTATTTACGTTGGAGTGCGATCCAGGAAAATCAATTCTCAGTATGGATTTCTCCACTAAAAACCTCACATCAGTAACTCTCAGGTTGTTTCCCTGAAAAGGTATGGAACTGGTTTGTCCCAGTGAGTATTGTTTGCAAAAATTCCAGATCTCCTCACTCGAATTAGTTCCGGCTGCAGCATCAAGAGAATACCAGTGCCCTTTTCCCGCATTGGTAAGTAAAACAACAGCAACATTGTCTCTTCCGGGGCCCCAATACGTTTTAGTTGTCAAAGAATTAGCTTTATTTGCCGGATAGGGCTTGGTAACCTGTGGTGTCGCAGGACATCCATTATGTTTGCGCCAGGCTTCCATCACACCCGCCACCCCGCCGTATCCTACCACATCGTCAGCATCTCCATGGATATGGATAATTGGCATCGCTCTTGAACTGGCTGCAGTATTATTAAACAGATATCCTGAACACGGTGCAATAGCAGCAATCTTGTCTGCCATCTTGTTTGCAGCATGATAGCTCATCATGCCACCCATCGAGAAACCCGAAACATACACACGGTTGCGATCAATTTTATACTTGCTGTACATCGAATCGATTATCGTTTTCAGGAAATTGATATCGTTATCACCTGATATGTCCCAGGATTTATTGTTTCCATTGGGAAACACCACAACAAATTTATGCTGATCAGCGATACTTTCCCATTTTGATGCATTCTTCTGATATGCAGCGTCCTGGTTCATGCCATGCATCTGGATTATCAGGGCAGGATTGGATAATCCGCTTGGTGCGTAAACAATCATATTCCGTGTTGATGAACCCACTTTTATATTGGTCAGTTGCGAAAAAACACTGATATTGAGCAGCAAGAGAAAGAAAGGGAGATATTTTAAAGTTTTCATCTGGTTTAACCCTCCTTAACACGGAATATCTGAATCTAAAAATGTAAAGATTATTCAACTACATATTATAATAAACATTTTGCTTTTTTGCAGATCAATTTTTTTGCCCCCTATCTTCAATATAAATCCGGACTGATTCCCGTCTTTTCGGTCTTCAGGTATATCTATTGCTTATTAAAAAATCGCAAATGCGCTGCTCAATGCTGAACTGAGCCGATTGGCCGGAGAATCCCAGGGGGGAGAGGGGGTAGACATGCTTGAAGCTACGATTCATGAAGAAGTCGCAGCAGCACTCAATCGATTACAGGAAAAACATAAAGACCTCAAAGAAAAGTTGCAAAAAGCATACGGTTATGCAGTTTTCCCTTCGGTGGGAAGAGCTGGAGTTGTTTTGGGTGGGGCTTATGGACAGGGTGAAGTTTTTGAAGGAGGTAAACCTGTAGGTTTTGCAACCATGAGTCAGATAACAGTTGGTGTTCAGGTAGGAGGACAGACTTTTACCCAGATACTTACTTTCAGCAATAAAAAGTCATTTGAAAGATTTAAAAAACGGGGAAAATTAGGTTTTACTGCCAACGCTTCGGCTGTAATGGTTAAAGCTGCTGCAACCGCCACCAATAATGTTTCTGATGTGGAGGCCAGTGCTTATTCAATGGGAGGGATGTTATTAGAGCTCTCACTGGGTGGTTCAAAATTCATGTTTATTCCACCACTGGAGAAAATACCACAGAACAAACCTGCTCCAAAAGAACCTGAACCGGAAAAAACAGAGCAACCAGCATCAGAAAAACCAAAAGAAAAGAGTTCTGATGACAAGCGTGAAGATCCCGGCCTGGGATCATCAATAAAAAATGGTGTGGGGCAGTGGGCTGCAAAGCAGATGACAAAAGTACCTGTATTGGGAAAAATCCTGCCTCATAATGGGAAGCATAGAAAATCACCAGTCGATGCGATTGCTGGTATGGTGACCGGCGCTAAAAAGGAACTTTCCACTAATCGGGTATTAAGGCAGGAGGTAGAAGCGGTTTTAAAAATGATAGAGGAGGCTCATCCTCAGTTTAAGCATTCCATGGATCAGGCTTATGGTTATGCAATTTTCCCTTCGGTGGGAAGAGCCGGGCTTGTAGTGGGCGGAGCATACGGAAAGGGAGAAGTGTTTGAACAGAAAAAACTTATTGGCTATGCAGGGATAGTGCAATTGACCATCGGTGTACAGATCGGGGGAGAGACATTTGATGCTGTGGTGCTGTTTGCAGATAAGGAAGGTCTGGAGAGATTTAAAAAGGGAAAAATTGGATTTGCGGCAAATGCCGGAGCAGTAATCGTAAAAGCAGGTGCTGAAGCTACCACAAAGTATAAGGCCGATAAAGTTTACCTGTTTTCGCAGGGCGGACTGTTAATAGAGGCTGCAATAGGAGGTCAGAAATTCATTTTCCGGCCTGCAGTGTTAACCAGAAAACAGCCTGCAGAAGTAAAATAGCAGTGTTGCGTGAAGAAGGAAAGTATTGCTGTATTCTGATTAAGACAAATCCGTAGAGGCGTCCGGATAGGCACCTCTACCAGTGTCTGGTTGAAACTTCCGTTGGCACCGCCGTAACTGATTGTCAATACCACGTATTAAATCATTCTGATCTGCCAGATCAACAACCTCGTCGACCTTTGTGACATTGTATCCACCGGGTTTGTTACTGCCGGCATATTCGGCGTAGACATGGAATGCGTTCAGACTGTTCCGGCGCAACTATTATCTTAAGTGGCACGGGACGGGTTACGGTCGGGCAGTTTGCCTGGTATGGGCATCCATGAGGGACTTATTGTTATAACGGATGTTATAATGGATTGTGTAATCTTCAGTTTGAGAAAGCCTTAATTATGAATATCATGCTATTGACCTATCAGGGAGACATGGCTGGTTCGACAAATTCGATATCTTTTCTCGCGGAGGGCCTGGCACAGCGCGGACATACCGTAGTAGTGGGATGTCGTAAGGAGAGCCTTTTGTTTACCATGCTCAGCGGGACACCTGTAAATGTCATACCAATGGTATTCAATGGACGCTTAGATTTCAACAACGTACGTCATATTGCAGATGTTGTTAAAAAGTATTCCATTGAACTTATCAATGCACAATCGAGTTACGACCGTTACACAGCCATATTAGCCCGATGGTTTCACCGGCTCAACTGCAAAATTGTTCATACCCGGCGTCAGCCACCGCGCAGTGATGGCGGTTTTATTCAGCGGCAATTCTATATCAGGGGAACAGATAAGATAGTCGTTGTAAGTGATACATTAAAAAAGATATTCATCGATAAGGGCTATCCTGCGTCACACCTTGAAGCTATTTATAATGGTACTCCTGTCAGCAGATACAAAAACAGTGACAGCCGCCGTATTGAACAATTGAGAAACAGACTTGGTATTGCACCCGATGATATTGTTATCGGATGCGTATCACGCCTGAAAAAACAGTATCAGTTGATTCACGCACTGACACACCTTGACCCTTCATATAAGGTTCTTTTTGTCGGTATCGAGAAGAACTGTTTTGATGATTTGGCGCGTAGTCTTGGTGTACAGCAGAAGATTATTTATGCCGGTATGGTTGGCACTGATGAAGTCCTTGACTATTATAAGCTCATGAGTGTCAATGTCCTCCCGTCTACTACCGATGGATTCGGACTTGTACTGATCGAGGCAATGGCAAATGGAGTGCCTGTCGTGGGGACTGATTTTGGTGGAATAAGAGATGTAATCCGGCATGAGGAGTGCGGACTGCTCTTTGCAGATAATAACCATGAGCAACTGGCTGCAAGTATTGAGAGGTGTATTAAAGATAAGACACTCAGGGAGAAGCTTATCCGTAACGGTTACAAACGTGCACTTGAGGATTTTTCGATAGAACGGACGATTGATAATTATGAAAGCTTTTTCAGGCGTTTAATTGATACTGGTAAGTGAACCGAACCTTCATAAAAAAAAAGTGGCATGCCCCGAAGGAGCATGCCACAAAAACTGCAGATACTTTAATTCCGGAAGTTCTTATTTTGAAGCCACTAATTTTGACTGGTAAACACGGTTTTTACTGTCGATAACCTTTGCAATAAAAAAAACGTTTGCAATGTCTGATATATCAAAATTATGTGAGTAGTTCTGCCCGGCAACTGTCTGTATAACGGATTCCTTAACAAGATTGCCGTTCATAGTGTAAAGCTTAAGTGATGCTTTGCCTGTATTCAAAGCGTTAAAATTGACTTTCAAAATGGAACCGTTGCAGCTCATGGTCATCGATGATAAAGTTTCATTTTTAACCGGTTGTTTTACAGCCGTGCTTTGTGCTCTTTTAAGAACTGCAGCAAGTGAGTCGTAGGCCGGTTTCTTTTTATAATTGCTGTCAAAAATCAGTGCATCACCAGTTCCAGGGAAGGTTCCCGGAATCCATGAATGTTTATCGGTAAATCCCCAGAGCATAAAAGTTGTGGCACCTTCACTCTCCAAAGTGGCCTCAAGCATCGCTTTATACATTCTTGCCTGATCGATAAGCTCACTTTGATCTGTGGGGGTGGTAATTCTGACATCTGTTTCGGTAAAAACAACCTCCAGTCCAAGTTCGTTAAAACGTTTGATATTCTGCTTGAGGCTGTTTTTAAAATTGTCGCTCCACTCAGGTTCTGTGTGGTGTGCCTGAAAGCCAATACCATGGATTGGTACGCCATTCTCAACCATCTTCTTGATTTTGTTGTACATGGCTGTGGATTTGTTATTTATGGTGCTGTTATTGTAATCGTTGTAGAACAGTCTGGCGTCAGGATCAGCCCTGTGAGCAAAAGTAAATGCTGAATCAACAAAATCTTCTCCGATCTTATTAAACCAGGGATTAGTAGTTCTCATCTGGGGGTTGGCCCCGTTATCATCCCATAGTTCATTGATAACGTCCCATTGATAGACTTTACCTTTAAAGTGGGTCACGATAAGAGTTATGTGTTCTTTTAAAGCTTCAAGAGCCTGCTGACGGTTCCAATTATTGTTTCTGATCCATGTAGGATTCTGAGCATGCCAGCAGAGCGTATGACCGCGGACTTTGTAGTTATTCTGCATAGCCCAGTTGACCAGTCTATCTGCAGTCGAGAAATTAGGAGAACCACGGGTACCGTGAAGCGCATCCGGTTTCATCTCGTTTTCGCAGACGAAGGTGTTGAATTCACGGGCCATTACTTCATTGTATTGCTGATCAGAATTGCGATACCAGATGCCGGAGACGCACGTTCCAATATTGAAGTTGATTTTGGCTGCAAGGCTTTTCAGTGTCTCCTGTGCGCTGGAAACTGCAACGAGACTGATAATACAAAGAAAAACTTTTCCCTTTTTCCCCATTTTGCCTCCCCTTGAAAAAGTTTATTATTAATAATTAACCGCTTAAGCTTTAATATAACTGCCATATACCTCCGGGAGCAAGCCATTTGAGGGGGGTTTTATATGTATAGTTCAATGCTGTGTTATTGTGCCGTTGTCGTATGATCCGCGGGTAAATATGCTCAGTGGTCCTGTTGCGACAGCGATGATAAGCTTTGCAGTCCCACTGGACGGGTTTTGATTCGTGCATTTGATCTGGCCGGCAGACAGATTATGACTATAGTTGACGAGGTGCTTAAGCCTTGGCCATTATTAGATGCCATGGAAATTAAGGGGTACCGGTATGAGAATCATCCGGATGGAAGGGCAGGGATTTATACGCAGTAAAGAAGTACTGATCGTAAAGTAACGCAAAACAGTAAATAACCAGATAACCGGACACGGGGTTAAATTTGATTTAACACAGTGTCTGTTTTTTTTTACGCTCGTTATCGCCAGTGAAAATTTTCTTGAGGACGCAGCCAGGCCTCGACTATCAATTCTCGTTGTACCCAAGCCACATGGGGCTTTTCAGGTCACTGCTGTTTAGAATCTGATTGAAATATCCGATATTCATCTGAATGTGTCTGATCTGGCTGAGAATAATATCGAGGAATGTGGTTGCAGGATGAACTGAACTGTGTGTTGTCAATCGCTCGTCATCCATTTCAGAGAAGAAACGATCAATTTTCAGCTTTATGAGATTTTTATACGACAGTAATTCTTTTTTTGAAAGAGGTGGAGATGAGCAGGTCTGATCCATGTCTGCTGTATATGTATCAAAAAGAGATTTGAAATGATAGTCGGAGAAATCAACCATCCAGTGATCGATACTCTCCAGAGTGTGCAGTACCCGTTTCCAGATAGACTCGTTTTCTTCCTGTGCTACCCAGAATATATCAGGACATGATTCAATGACATTCTCCAGCATCTGAAATGAAAGGGACAGATGAAGCTGCAGTTTTTCGGTTATCGCATGCAAAATAAGCCCCCTTTTGATAAATGTACTAAAAAAGAGTATAACAAAGGTTGATTCTGAAAGTCAACCCTTACAGATAATGAAATTACTTTGGCACAGTTTCGGTTCGTGTTTAGATCGTTTTCCTTGACTTAGTTAAAAAACGGAACCGATATTCTATTCATGGCGTCAAACACCTCATCATCGGTTGCTGTAAACCATCATCTTCCGCACAGGAGCTGGAGCTAATACTGGGTCAACCGTTCAATTGATAGTTTAAGGCATCGCCTCGTCCCCACCTGGAGTAAATGGAGGAAGCCATGACTGAAAAAACCAAACTGACAAAAACTGGAATTAATGCCATTATATCACCTTTTCGATGGATAATTTTAATTGGAATTGTTTATTTCATCGCATCCGGTACAATCGAAACAATCCGAGCCTGGCTGTATATCGGGTTCCATATCATTGGTTCATTAGTTGGCAGTTTTTTATTAATCAAAAAAACTCCTGAACTGTTAAATCAAAGAGGCAAAATACAGGAAGGTACAAAAAAATGGGATAAAACAGTAATTTTAACATATTTTCTTTTTGCAATTATTATAACCCCTTTAGTCGCAGGATTAGATTCAAGATTTAAAATATCTTCATTACCATTTTATTATACTTTTATTGGAATGGGGCTTTATTTCCTGTCATTAGTATTTTCACTTTGGCCAATGTTGCATAACCCGTTTTTTGAGGGAACTGTCCGTATACAAAAAGATAAAAATCATAAAGTAGTTGATACTGGTCCTTATCGTATTGTGCGACATCCGGGATATTTAGGTATGCTTTTCGGTTCATTGCCTTTACCTTTTGCATTTGGTTCAATTTACAGTTTTATTCCTGTCAGTATAATGATCTT
Source organism: Fibrobacter sp. (assembly GCA_012523595.1). NCBI lineage: Bacteria > Pseudomonadati > Fibrobacterota > Fibrobacteria > Fibrobacterales > Fibrobacteraceae > Fibrobacter > Fibrobacter sp. Next base: position 27,908 of record JAAYIG010000124.1, on the reverse strand, counting down.
CCTCATATTTATGAGAACATTTTATGAAGATAAAACCTTACAAAATGAATTAGGCGGTTATAAGGAGTATAGTCAAAAGGTAAAATATTGTTTAATTCCTTTTTTGTGGTAATAAGTGGCGGGAATCAAGAACAGAATTGTCAACAGACACATAACAGGCAGAGCATAAATTTACTCCACTATCGTTCCGAAAATCTTCCTGCGGTTTGCAAACCCGTTACAGGGCATTATAAACAGGGGCTGCAATAGAAATGATAATTGATGAAAAAACCATAAAGTACACAAAAAATAGATACAAACTCTGAGTACAATTATTATAAGTTCAGTTTTAATCTATGCAGGTCTTTATAAAGGCATTCCAATATTACTGGATAAAGGTATTCAATTTCTACCGGCCTATCTGTTTGTTTCTTGCCTGCCATTTGTTTTGCTTTTTATAACAGCCCTGACACTGTATAAAATAGAAGGAAACAAATCGAATTGGTCTGATTTCTTAGTCGTATATCGAATTGAACTCTTTTAATCGCAAGGCGATTAATTTATGCAACCTTTGTGTTCTCTGCGTAGTTTTCAATCTTGATTGCCAATAAGCCAGAGTTCAAATTAAACAATCCCGATCCACAATCTACTTTACATTCCCCCCGGCATATTGGTATAGTTTAAATATCTGTTCAGGGTAAACCCGCACACCGTGGGAATTGAGATGAAATGATAAAAAAGCATTTAACCATGCAAAACATAAGAATCCAGTGTTCATGCGGACATCAGTTTAACAGCAGGATGAAAAACTGCCCGTTCTGCGGAGCAGAAAGGGTACTGAATCATGATGGGCAGGAGTATCTTTGCCCGGTTTGTGAATGCAGGCTGCAGGAACATGTATACAAGACAGAAACTGTCAGTATCTGCGGGAAATGTAATGGGCTCTGGTTGAGTAACGATGAACTGCAAATATTAACTTCAGAGAGAAGCGTATTCAGCGATGACTCGCTGCCACGGAAATATGTCAGAGGGCCCCTTGAGAAAAGAGGAAATTATGTAAAATGCCCGGTATGCAGAAAGCCCATGGTAAGAAGTAATTTCGGCAGGATATCAGGGGTAATTATTGATATTTGCGGGGATCACGGTGCATGGTTCGATGCAGGGGAACTGGAAAAGGTAAGAACATTTGTGGCAAACGGCGGCCTGCAGGTTTCTCAGGACCGGGAGATTGAGAAAAATAAAAGTGATATTGATCTTCTGAAATACAAAGTGAAAGATCTGGAGCTGATGGAAAAGATCCTCCACAAGTGGAAGTTAAAAAGATACCGGTATAGAAAATTTTAAAAAAGTATCTGTTCTCCTACGATTTATATCATTTAAAAACCTCTTTGCAGCTGAACTGGCGGTAAATTAAAACATATTTATAGCTTCTAAGGTATAGGCTTATATATATGAAGATAGTCCCAAGTCACGTGTCTATTCCGCTGCCGGCAGGCTTGTTTTGAATTTGTCGAAGTCACAACTGCTGGCATTCCACCGAAAGTAACGGCGGCTGTAAGCTCACCAATAAAGGGCCTCCGGCCAAACCATAAATCTTAAAAAACCTGTAAGTGAATAAAAAGTCTGTAATAAGTTGTCGAACTGCTTTTTCTCTCAAAATTGAGTTCCTGAGTCACTGCATAAAACGATAAAAGGTGGTTCGCCCGTGATCATGGAATCACTATCCGTCGCGAGAATTCTTTACCCACTGCAGTAGCCCTCATAACCAATGCAGATCCTCTGTATTTTTTCAGGTCGATTAATCTGGATTCGCCTCTGACAATTTTTCCTGAAAGGACATTTTTGCCATCAAGTGTAAATATCCTGAACGTCAATTCCATGTCGGATTTTATCTCGAGGGAATTTCCCTTTTGTACTGATGAAATACCCGGTCTTGCCGATACAGGCGTTGGCCCTTTTATTACAGGAACTCCTTGAAAAAAGGATCTGTTCCATCCTGACGGGTTGTACTGTGGTTCGCTTAAATCCGGCTTCTGCCACGTGGGGATTACAAAATGGGTGCCATCAGGTTCCTTTCCCCACACCAGCACTCCGTTCTCGTAAGCCGGAATCTCCATGCATCCGGTAGTGTCAACTTGCGATGTCAGGTTGACGAAAGACGGATCGTTTGCGGGGTCCCATATATTCTGAGGCGCGGTTTCAGGAAGTCCGATCCTGAACTGTACCTCTCTTCTGTATGCTGACTGTCCTCCCGGATAGATTGACTCTCCGTCAAAAGAGATTTCTATATAATAAACGGCAGTATCTCCGTTATACGGGGTGAGGGGACTTATATCAAGTGTGTCACTGCTGCATAAATGACAATTCCTGAATTCTACAATTACATCAGATAAACTGAATCCGGCCTCAAAAACCTCGGAGAGATTAACAAAGTACCTTATCTTGAAATTTTCGGCATAGCGTGCCGGCCAGGTGGTTTTATTCAGCACTGTAGCGGCAATCTCTGTGAATCGGTCTCCCGGAGTGTTGATTTTTGCAACTACCACGTATTCAGTATCCCGTACAGCAGGAGAAGGGAAGTCGGGAAGCGCGGCACCGTTAAAATCTCTTGCCAGCCTTGCTACCGCGGAACTGAAACCTGCGTTGTAATCTGTGGCAACCTCGTTTTTTACGGCATCCAGCCGCGCATCTTCGTAGGACCCGTCAAGACCTGGTCCCCCTACCAGTGCACCATAGAGTACATGACGGGATTCTACAGGAGTGCGGCCGTTGTCATCGAGGTAAGGCCCGTGCATGCTTCGATGGTGGGGTTTTGTGGGAGGATTTACACCAAAACCGCATACGAAGCTTCTGTTATGTTCATTTTTTCCCAGGGCATAATCGATCTGACTCTTTGCCCAGTTGTAGTAGAGTTCTTTTTTCTTGGTCGGAACATCTTTCAGATCACTATAGACAAAGGCTGCAAATGCCGTATTTGCCGCATAACGGATTGGTCCCCATTGACGAACCCAGGCGAGACCTCCAGGCGTATACGATATACCTTCCTCACTGCTCCAACTGCTGCCGCCCGCTTGACGTACTGCATATCCGTGGCTCCACCAGTCAAGCCATCGCCGGGCATCCGCATGGTATTTCTCTTTGTTTGTGATTTTAGCGAGCAAAACGTAGCAGCCGTATGTCTTGTCATCCCAGGAGAGCGCCTCCTTGAACTTCGGAGTGGTACTCTGAGGCTCTTTGGATAACTCAGGATAGAGCTCCTCGGCTTTTGACAGGTAATACGAATCCCCGGTCGCGATGTAAAGCCATACAGCCCCCCATACCAGCTCATCGTAATATCCGCTCCATGATTTGTAAAAATCAACCACATCGGGGATCGCTTCATGGTACAGTCCCCTGTAGGTATCCGCAAAAGTAAAAAGCTCTTTTGCGTGCTCAAGAAGAAGATCCGCGTAAGCAGGATCTGTTCCCCTGAAAAGCATCGAGGAAGATGCAAGCGCTGCGGCAGCCTCGGCTGCCAGATCACTTCCGGGATTATTGGCATCTATTTTAAACGCCGGCCTCTCAAGAGGGTAAACTTCTGGAGAACCCCACCACTTGTGATCTACCATTCCAATTCCTATCTGGCCGTAGAATTCATTTTTTGCACTGTGGCACTTTACCAGATAATCAGTTACCCACTTGATATTCTCCAGAAACCATCCCCATTGCCCGTATCTCTGATAACCCTCCGGATACTCAAGCCCGCCCCAGGCAAGAAGGGTCAGGGATGAAGCCATGGGGAAGTTGAATTTCATATTATCCCCCGCATCGTACCATCCCCCGCTTAAATCAACCCCACCCTCACCGCAGTCGTTTACAGCGGATGATCCGCGCCACTCAACACGGTTATTTTCCGGAAGTTTACCGGAACGCTGCACTTCATAAAACCACATGGATTTCTGCAGAACCTCAGCGTAATTGAAATCCTGTGCCAGGGAGAATGAAAAACATGACAGGATAAATAAACAGAAGATGTACCTTGAGAAATTAATCATTACCGTAATCCTCGCAGAATGAAATAAAAGGAAACGGTGTTATGTGGTGTGATCATATATATAGTAACGTTACGAAAAAATTCAGTTCATTCGCAGGAAACAGAATCGATGATCGGAGAGGACCGGAAGGCTGATCTCAACTTTACAGGAACAGCGCCTGATAGAAACTATCGTCTCTCGACAGTATTAATTTGACTTCAATTATCGTTTAAATATTTCGTAACGCCTGGGCACGCATCAGGTACTGAGGAATTTCTGCTGTGGCAATTTATATTTAACTCTGAATGCCATCAGACCCTGTAATTATTTTTATTATCTTTCAATCTCACATTTTATCCGAAAGGTATTGCCACTTATGAAACTTGTAAAAAAAGGTAAAACGAAGGATGTATATGAGCTTGAAGATGGGAATTACCTTTTAAAATTCAAGGATGATGTTACCGGGCAGGATGGGAAATTCGATCCGGGTGCAAATACTGTTGGGCTTACCATTGAGGGCGCAGGAAGAGCAGGGCTTAGCTTGACTAAACGGTTCTTTGAAATACTGCGAGATCAGGGTATCCCTACTCACTATATTGATGCAAAAATCGATGAAGCCAGTATGACAGTGAAACCTGCTGAGGTGTTCGGAAAGGGTATTGAAGTTATCTGCAGGTACAGAGCTGTTGGTAGTTTCATACGCCGTTATGGAATGTATGCAAAGGATGGAGATCCGCTTGATGCATTTGTTGAGGTTACGCTCAAAGATGACGCAAGAAATGATCCTCCGATTACAGATGACGGGCTTGAGGTGCTTGGAATTCTTACCAAAGAAGAATATGCTACTCTTAAGGATCTTACCAGACGTGTATCCGGAATTATCAAATCGGAGCTGGCTAAAAAAGGTCTCGAGCTTTATGATATAAAACTTGAGTTCGGACGGGTTAAGCCGGACAATAGTATCGTCTTGATTGATGAAATTTCCGGTGGAAATATGAGGGTTTATAAAGACGGTGAATATATTGAACCGTTAACACTGGAAAAGATGATGCTTGAAGACTAAGTCGGAAGAGTTCAGAAAAAACCTACCCGGATAAAAATGAGTGGACTTCCTGGATACTCTTTTTACTCCGGGTAGTCAGACAATGCAATGTGTTAGAATAAGTACAAATATACCAGAAATAGCTCCTCAGGTCCTGCATCCGTATCTGCCCCGCCTGGGGAGTAACCTTGATCGGCGAAAGTGATGCGCTTGTGCTTACCGGCATGGTCAACAAACCCAAAGCCAGTGCCAGAGATGAAACGGTACGGGATGTTCTCGGCATCATAAAGATCTCCTTTCATAGGGTGTTTGCTCTCTGCTGTGATCTTCATCCTGCGCTGATCAGGCGCGGAAAGATTGTACCAAAAAGCAATGGGAGTCGACTCAAATTTTTCCTGCTGATTCTAAAATACTCGGGATATTCTGTGCCCCCAAGCCGTCGCATCAGAAAGCGCTTCATTTTTTGAAGCGGTTGAAATGATGTCGAAAGGTAAAGGAGATAAAGTCTGGAATTGTACTCGTAAAAAGACGGAACAGCCCTGGCAGTGGGGGTATACCTGTTCCGGCGCAACTATTATCTTAACTGGTGCTATGGGTTACGATCCGGGTGGGACGGTTCGCCTGATATAACAGAAAAGCTGGTTGAGACCGGCACCCATGAGGAACTTATTGCATACAGCGGTCCCGCGGTTTGTTATATTGAATCGTGAAAACATCAATTTGAGAAAGTCTGAATTATGAATATCATGCTATTGACCTATCAGGGAGACATGGCTGGTTCGACAAATTCGATATCATTTCTTGCTCTGGGATTGGTGCAGCGCGGACATACCGTAGTAGTCGGATGTCGTAAGGAGAGCCTTTTATTTTCCATGCTCAGCGGGACACCTGTAAATGTCATACCGATGGTATTCAATGGACGATTAGATCTTAACAACATACGACATATTGCAGATGTAGCAAAAAAGTATTCTATTGAACTTATCAATGCACAATCGAGTTACGACCGGTACACAGCCATATTAGCCCGATGGTTTCACCGGCTCAATTGCAAAATTGTCCATACCCGGCGTCAACCGCCACGCAGTGATGGCGGTTTTATTCAGCGGCAATTCTATATCAGGGGAACGGACAAAATAGTAGTTGTAAGTGACACATTGAAAAGGATATTCATCGATAAGGGCTATCCTGCATCACACCTTGAGGTTATTTATAATGGTACTCCTGTCAGCAGATACAAAAACAGTGACAGCAGCCATGTTGAACAATTAAGAAACAGACTGGGTATTGCACCCGATGATGTCGTCATCGGATGTGTGTCACGCTTGAAAAAGCAGGCTCAGTTGATTCACGCACTGACACACCTTGACCCTTCATATAAGGTCCTTTTTGTCGGTATTGAGAAGAACTGTCTCGATGATTTAGCGCAAAGTCTTGGTGTAAAACAGAAAATCATCTATGCCGGTAAGGTTGGCACCGATGAAGTCCTTGACTATTATAAGCTCATGAACGTTGATGTTCTCCCGTCTACTACCGATGGATTCGGTCTTGTACTGATCGAGGCAATGGCAAATGGAGTACCTGTCGTGGGGACTGATTTCGGCGGGATATCAGATGTAATCCGGCATGAAGAGTGCGGACTGCTCTTTTCAGATAATAACCACGAGCAACTGGCTGCAAGTATTGAGAGGTGTATTAAAGATAAAACACTCCGGGAGAAGCTTATCCGTAACGGTTACAAACGTGCGCTTGAAGATTTTTCGATTGAACGGACAATTGATAATTATGAAAACTTTTTCAGGCGTTTAATTGATACTGGTAAGTGAACCGAACTTTCTCATAAAAAAAAATGGCATGCCCCGAAGGCGCATGCCACAAAAACTACAGATGCTGAAATACCAGAAGTTATTATTTTGAAACCACTAATTTTGACTGGTAAACACGGTTTTTACTGTCAATAACCTTTGCAATAAAAAACCGTTTGCAATGTCTGATATATCAAAATTATGTGAGTAGTTCTGCCCGGCAACTGTCTGTATAACGGATTCCTTAACAAGATTACTGTTCATAGTGTAAAGCTTTAGCGATGCATTGCCTGTATTCAATGCGTTAAAAATTGACTTTTAAAATGGAACCGTTACAGCTCATGGTCATCGATGATAAAGTTTCATTTTTAACCGGTTGATTTACAGCCGTACTTTGTGCTCTTTTAAGAACTGCAGCAAGTGAGTCGTTGGCCGGTTTCTTTTTATAATTTTGTCAAAAATCAGTGCATCACCAGTTCCGGGGAAGGTTCCCGGAATCCATGAATGTTTATCGGTAAATCCCCAGAGCATAAAAGTTGTGGCACCTTCACTCTCTAAAGTGGCCTCAAGCATCGCTTTATACATCCTTGCCTGATCGATAAGCTCACTTTGATCTGTGGAGTGGTGATTCTGACATCTGTTTCGGTGAAAACGACTTCAGATGCCAGCTTGGTCTTGAAGATTATGGTGATGTCGTGGTGGAGACGCATAAACATAAAAGCAATCCGGTCCCTTTGACATCATGGAAAGGTGTTATGACATACACGGTAATGATGGGAGACCAGGTTTTTAACGAGGCCCGTATTAACTTTCACCTCAGGGCTGATGTCCACAGGTACAGGGAAAAACCGGTTGAGAAACCTGTAACGGAGATAAGAGAGCTGAGACTTTCAAGAAGCTCTTCCTGTGAATATGATCTGGCTACAACATTGTACACGCCTCAGATGATTTATGAATATTTAAGGGGTTCACTTGCCTCTCCTTACACGCAATCCAGCGCAACAGAGCGGTTTGCCATGTGGGGATTGGTTGATCTTGCCAGTAAAACAAACCTGAACATGTATATTTACTGTTCTGTTTATAAGCCTGATCTCAGTTTCAAAATAGTAGACAAGCAGGGTTTAAAGGTCGATCCCAGCATTCAGATTCCGGTTGTATTGGACGTGCAAGGTTCCGATGTGGTCATAAAGAGTCCGATTTCAGACCCGGCACCCGATAAGGGCAATACATTTCCGATAAATTATGAAATCATATTTGATGATGAATTCAACATTATTGCAGGTACAACGGGTCAGATTCCCATTGGATCTGACGGCAGCTCAACCGCTGAATTAAGATGGAAAACGGCCTCCCCAAGCAGCGCTCCTTCAAGCGAGACTGCGGAGTAAATTTCAGGGGCAGACCGCTATACAGTTGTTAAAAGCAGCCGGCTTGGTCTTTTCAATGAATTCCGGACACATTCAATATTCTGTTTTTGCTGACATAGAGACCGGAAGTGTCCGGAACGTTGATTGTACACCGCTTCCTGTTGTAACCTTCTTAATGAATGCTCCGGTTTTTTGCATTGTATTCAGAGTATTCGTCACCGACACTTACCATGAGCCTGTCTGACCCGATAAGCTGAAGATCACGGCTGGCCGTTGTTACTGACCATCTTTCAGTCGGGTTGGAAAGGTTGATATAGTGCACTTTTCCATTCCCCTCATCGGCAACGATCACCTTGTACTATATTTGCGAAGGTGACTGGGCAGAACTATTCTGCCAGTTGATGAAAAACAGAGAGATAACAATAAAAACAACAGTTGAACAGTATCTGTTTTTTAAATGTGTCAAATCCATCATCTGTTTCCCTCTGGGTGATATGAGTTTTGATGTTTTATACAAACAAGAATAATCATATACAGCCATAAGCTCTCCGGGAGCTAGCGATTTGAGCGGGTTGTTGTGTCCTTTATTTCAATGTTGCCAGGTATCCGGCGAAAGGTACTCTTTCAACAGGGTATTTCCCGAATTTGGCAATAGTGGAGCGCATTAAAGGTTGCCGACAGGTTCTTTTCTCATCTGTATTTCCCCGGCGCATGTGTTTCCTGACTTCCAGCAGTGCTTCCGGTTGAGGAGTTCTGCAGATGTCTACATGCTTTACAAGATTGCTGAACAAAGCGCTCCCATTGTATTTTAGTCCGTTCTCTGAATTTCAGAGAAAACCTTATACTTTTCAGAAAAGGTCAGTGTATGGCAAATGTAAAATTTTACGCAGGGGAATCGTTTCCTCTCGAGATGCACAAAGTTCGTATCATCCAGAAATTGAACCTTATACCCATTGAAGAGCGGCATAAATGCATGGAAGCTGCCGGTAATAATACCTTCCTGCTTAAGAACAGGGATGTATTCATGGATATGCTTACAGACAGTGGTGTAAACGCGATGAGCGATCGTCAATTGGCTTCAATGATGGAGGCTGATGACAGTTATGCCGGAAGTGAGACTTTTACCAGGCTTGAAAAGACGGTTAAAAAGTTTTTCGGGGTTGAGTATTTTCTCCCTGCGCACCAGGGACGTGCCTGTGAAAATATCATCTCACAGGTATTTGTTAAAAAAGGCACTGTAGTTCCCATGAACTACCACTTTACCACCTCAAAGGCGCATATCACTCTTAATGGTGGTATGGTTGAAGAGATTATTGTTGATGAGGGACTTAAAATAAAGAGCGACTGTTCGTTCAAGGGTGATATAGATATAGATAAGCTGAAAGCTATTATAAACAAATGGGGAGCGGATAACGTCGCTTTTGTACGGGTGGAGGCAGGCACAAATCTTGTTGGCGGTCAGCCGGGCTCACTTGAGAACCTGAGTCAGGTCAGCAGCATCTGCCGCTCACACAGGATACCGCTTGTTTATGATGCCAGTCTTCTTGCGGACAACCTCTACTTTATAATGAAAAGAGAAAAAGCATGCGCAGGCATGACACCTCACGAGATTGTACTCAAAATCGGATCTCTTTGCGATGTGATCTATTTCTCTGCCAGAAAACTGGGTTTTGGACGCGGGGGTGGGATTTGTACAAATAACAGAGAGTACTTCATAAAAATGCGGGAGATGGTTCCTCTTTATGAGGGATTTCTCACCTATGGCGGGATGTCGGTGAGGGAGATGGAAGCCATAACCGTTGGTCTGGAGGAGACTCTTGATGAGGACATGATAAGCCAGGGGCCTATCTTTATTGAGCATATGGTAAAGGAACTTGATCGAAAAGGTGTTCCTGTCATTACTCCTGCAGGTGGTCTGGGGTGTCATGTGGATGCGAAGGCATTTCTGGATCACATCCCTCAGAGTCAATATCCGGCCGGGGCACTGGCTGCGGCTTTCTATATCGCAAGTGGTGTGCGGGGGATGGAAAGAGGGACAATGAGTGAACAGCGTGATGAAAATGGAGTCGAGCCATTGGCCCACATGGAGCTTCTCCGTCTTGCTGTTCCCAGACGTGTCTTTACTCTGTCTCAGATCAATTACGCTGTTGACCGTATGGTCTGGCTCTATGAGAACCGCAGACTGGTAGGCGGTCTTAAATTTGTTGAGGAACCGAAGATCCTGCGTTTCTTCTTCGGAAGACTGGCACCGCTTTCTGACTGGCAGACAAAGCTGGTTGAAAAGTTCCGAAAGGATTTCGGGGACAGCCTGTAATTTCTCTGAAGGGATTCGCTTTGATGGTGAATCCCTTCACATCTCAAACTCTGATATACATTCCAATTACTTCAGTATCTTATCGGTTGCATGTGGTAAGTAATTCAGCCGCTCAGATAATCCATTCCACAGATCACTTTTTAGCCCATCGATATTGGCAATGTTCAATGATCTCCCTGGGTAGGCGAGACAGCGCTTTAGCAGCCGGTTCTAAACTTTTAAGTGGGGGAAAAAAAGGCTGCACACGCAAGGTGTGCAGCCGGGAATGTCAAAAAAGTCAGATGCAATTATTGTTGTACAGCTTTAAGCAGCCCCAGACGGTATGGGAGCAATTCATATGCACCTCCGGAGTTGGGATTCCTACCCTGATATAATAATTGCAGGTTGCACAAATCCAGCTCTTGTGTCTGATCTGGGTTTTCTCTGAGCAGTTCACCGTGGCTGATATCATTAGTCCATTTACCCTGAGGGAATGTTACATTTTTGTTATGATGTGCGAAGGGATTACTCTCACCAACCATATAATCCTTCCACTCACCTTCGATACCTTCAGAGGTCCAGGCACTGAAGTACCTTGCACTTCCCATTCCTTCAACAACGTGCAGGTATGTATTAGCTGTTCCTTTAATCTTATAATGGGAACTTCCTTCGAAAATTATGTTCTTGCCTAAAGTTTTTACTACCGTAGGTGAACCGAAACCATTGGGGAAATTACTGAGAGAGGTTTTGACCCGGTAAACCTTGCCATCATCGCCTGTAAAGAAAAGGTAAAAATTTTTATCATCTGCAATAGGCCAGTAATCGATTGGAAGGCTGGGAAAACCCGGTGTACCGTTGGAATAGAATTTCTTGGGGGTTGACCATGAACTGGGGTTATCCGGGGTCTTGGTTGTAGAATAAGCCGGGTCCTGCTGCTGCCAGATAAGATACCAGGTATCCTGCGGTCTGTAATAGAAAAGTTCCGGAGCGCATTTATAGCCGCCAAATCCATTCACCTTATCCATAAAGAATGGGGTTTCATTTTTTGCCTGATTGAAATCAGTAAACTTTATAAACTGCATGCTCCATGTATTTTTAGAGGTGTTATAGACTGTACAGTAGATCAGCCATTGACCATTGTATTTCTGGATTGTGGGGTCTTTGACTGAAACTATTTTGTACTGGTTATTATCGGGTTTGATGTCTACCAGTATACCTGAAGATTCCCATCTTATATTGGTCGGCAGGGGACAGTTTTTTTCGTTTTCTTGCATGACTACTTCAACATCGGTCATATTGCTGGAAGTCATTGTGAAGCTTGTATCACGGTAGTCTGCTTTATTGAACAGAATTGTAGGGTAGGTTCTTATTTGTGCTGTCTTAGTATTTTCAATGTTGACCATACTACGTGACCGTTTCATGTATAAACCATTGGGACCCCAGCCCATAGAAAAGAATTGCTGGTTGCCGGAGTGATTGATTTGCAGAAAAACGATTCCTCCGTTTAATTTGGAAGGAATTGCGACTTTTGCGATTCCATTGGTTGAAACAGTCCTGCCAGTCCACAAATTACGTCCGCTGATATCGAACAGTGATAATTTAAGCTCACCATTCCAGGGTGACCTGACCAGTAGTTCTCCCTTTTCATATTTTGCAGAATAGGAAACGGATCTGTTTTCTTTTATAATGTTCTTTGAGGAAACTGCTGATTCAAAAGAGAATCTCCCATTATTATCGGTAGTAGTGGAATATTGGGAGGAGTCTTTTACAGTCACATTGACTCCTGGTAATGGAGCTCCATCTTTTGTTTTTACTGTTCCGGATATGGACCAGCCGTATGAGTTTATACTGAATACTGCAAGATATGCAACCAGAGAGACTATCGCAGCCCGGCTTTTCCAAACACGTTTTTTTGTGTTCATACCATTCCCCCTTTGCGTGAGAAAGATTGTGTTGCTGTCCCTGTTTATTTAATGTTTGATAGGAGTTTTCAGATATTTTATACCACGGGTAATATACAGCCATAAGCTTCCTGGTGCAAGTGTCTTGGTTCAATATTGCATAGTATCCGTTGAAATGTACTTCAACAGAGTATTTTCTGAATTTGGCAATAGTGGAGCCATGATTGTGTAATAAGAGGCCGAAAAAAAAGGGAATTATCTCTTTACTCGAACAAAATTATGCTGTTCCAAAATTTGGAACCCATTTTTTTTAAAACCTTGTACTGAACGGTGGTCGTTAGTCGTACAAGACCAGTGATGGTTCTTCGGAAGGTGGCAAGGAGAGGTGGTACCCGGGATGGGGGGTGAGTGTGCAATACCCACCCCGGTCCGGCATTTAATTACTGCTTGACGAATTGTTTTACTGTCTTACAGGCAGTTGAATTCGCCTCCAGGAAATAGGCTCCCGGCTTGAGTCCGTTGATAGATATAACTTTCTCTTTTGAACTATGTATCAACTTTCCTGAAGCATCATATATATGCACACTGCGGATTTTTTCATCGCCCGAAACTGTCAGATAACCGTTTTTGATCCGCAGATCAAGTCTTTTCTGCGCTTTCCCCGTACCTGACATGAAGGTGCCTGTTGCACCGCTGTTCAGATTTATCCTTAATACATCTATATCCGGCATATATCCCGATGAATTTGAGAGCCTGACAGTATTAAGACCTTTTTTCAGATTGGCAGAAAAAACGACCGAATCGATTTTTGTAAATGATCCCGAATTCAGGTTCCGCATCAAGGTGTCCCGGTCATTCACACTGACCGTCATGGAACGATCTTCCCCTGATATGTAACTGATTGATAATCTGTAAGCTCCTTCGGTTTCTGCCCAGATTTTTTTGAATTCCAGATAGTTTTCTGCATTGTTCCCCAGATAACCCACCTTGGCTCCTCCGGAACAATTCGCATCCTTTACAGGTCTGGCCTGGTTTGCCACGATCTGGTTGTTGACAGTCAGATTGAAGTTGTTCATCCAGGAGTTCTCAGCCTCAAAAATCTCCTGAAGCCGTGATTCGGATCCTGTTATTTTGATGAAAACAACCCCATGGGATGGCACAGAGCTGGAAAACTCGGTTTGAAATGAGCCCAGATCCTTTTTGTTGAGAATATCCCTGACAGTTGCAGAACCTTCCAGATCGAGATCTTTCCATTGAACTTTAATTGTACGGGCAGCTGAAGAGCGGTTAAACAACACTGCAGCCCGTTCATTACTGGTCAGACTATGGAGTCTTCTGCCCCAGACCTGCCCCCCGTTGCCATCGTCGCTTATCAGATGTGCCTGAAGACCTGATGTATCCTGATTGATAGCAATGGCTTCCTCATTTTTAAGCAGATTCAGTGTCTGCTGACTCATCCTTGTCAGATCGTTTCCAAGCACAAGAGGGGAGGATAAAATGCACCACAAGGCAAAATGACTCTGATCCTCTACCTGTGGAAGTCCATGCCCGACTTCAAGCATATCCATGTCATTATAATGACCAGGACTTGAAAAACCTGAAAGATATGTGTTGAGATCAAGAATCCTGATTATAGAACTCCAGTTTGCGGCGATATCATCGGCTATTCTCCAGGAGTTTCCGACACTGCAGACCCATGCACCCGGGAATTGCCACCTGCAGATATTGTAGATAATACCCGGAATTCCCGTAGCGTCTATAGCATTCTTGATCTTTGTATATTGAGTCTTTTCATCCAGATGAAGATGTCTTGCGGCTCCACAGTAGTCTACTTTGATATAATCAAATCCCCAGGTTTTAAACGCCAGATCGATGTCCTGTTGTTCGTGCTGGTAAAGCCCGACACCTTCACCTGTAGTTTCACCACCATGTACGGCCCCGCAGGTCCAGTCCCCAGCATCAGAGTAGAAACCGGCTTTCAAACCTTTTGAGTGGATATAGTCTACCAGACTTTTAAACCCCGAGGGGAATTTTTTGGAATTTATTTTAAGTGACCCGTCCGGGTTGCGCCCGTCCCAGAATCCATCGTCGATGTTGACATAGCGGTACCCCGCCTCGGCCAACCCCGTTGAAACCAGCGCATCAGCCTGTGCCTTGATTTTGGTTTCGTTGATATCATGATAAAACACATTCCAGCTTGCCCATCCCATGAGGGGTGTCTTCGGTTCATCAGCACTCACAAGACTTCCCATCGCCCAGATACCCAATGCAATAATTCCGGAAGATACTCTGGAAATACCTTTGCGATTCATTTTACACTCCTTTTGACGCCTGCCACCAGCAACCCCTCAGACCTGTTGACAGTAGTTTGTACAAGCAAGAATATACAGCCATAAGCTCTATGGTGCAAATCATATTTGAGCAGGTTGTTCTATGTGACAGATGTTTATCATAACAACACTTATCTTTCCAAGTCTTTCCTGTAAAAACAGTAATACAGAAATTCTGTTAATCAACATAGCCACAAAAATCACAGTACAGACTCTTATCCGGTATACATTTATTTTTCTTCTTCCGTCAGTAAAGGCTGAGAAACCAGATAAAAGACATTCAAGAAATGTCTGGTATGCCTTCGTGATAATCAGAAAGGTGCATTGGACATTTCCGGGTGATTTTTAATTGAGATTAGATACTAGTAGGGGCGAACGGTAGTGAGCACCCTTGAAAATACAGCTGGTTAGTGGATCCGTCCCGATCATTGGCTATGAGTACTTTCGTCGGTCTTATTTCCCGGGGCCATTGTTCGAGTCTGCGAGTTTATGGCCCTCCCCGGCGAAAGTACGAATAGGAAGCCAATGCGGGGCTCCAAGGCATTTTTGCCTACTTTTGTTGCCCGGACAAAAGTAGGTCGCCGAAGGCATCTGTTCATATCTTTTAAAATAAATTATTTACAGTTGAAAATAGCTTGGAATGCTATGAAAAAACACCCGAAAATGTCTGAAGGGCCTGTAAAAGCAGGAATCCAGAAATCACCTCAACCAGTTTAATTACAAAAATCACAACTCAGACGCTTATTCGGTATGCAATTATAATTTTTTCTTCCACCAGTAAAGGTTGAGAAGCAGTTAAAAAAATCAAGGAGTATTTGGTATGCCTTCATGATAATCAGAGGTTAGCTCCGTCAATGATAAAAAAAGTATGCAGTAGTGCTCTCGATAGACAACAGAGATTTATACTCGTGTTGCCTCGGGAATAAGATTGTTGTAATAAGAAGTCCTGTAGCAGGGCTTCTTTCGAAGACAGTGTAAATCAACCTGCAAATTGAAGTGAAGGATCTCGATCTGGTATATTATGTAAAGGCCAAAATATACAAACCAGAAGGAGGCCTTTTATGAGTAAAATAACTAATATCAATGACCAGCTCATTAAAGGTCATTTGGGTACCATGGTAAAGGATACAGTAGAGGAGAATCTAAACAGTATGTTAGACGCCAGAGATTTTGATATTCGGGCAAATAAGCAGTACATGTCTTTCAAATCTCACGCAATGATTCCTCGTTAGGGTTTTCAAAGTCTGTTTCCCAAGAGGAGCTTCTTTCCTTTCCAAAAATCTCTGCTGAAAACTAAAATCCCTGGATATTTCCCTCCTCTTTGCCTTATCAGCCGCCCTTGACCATCATAGATACCCTGCAATTTCCGGCCGGAAAATCGATTTTCGATCTTCCTGACTGCCGGTTTAACCACTAAGCTTTCCTTTATCTCCCTGAGAAAAATGGGTTTATCGGTTGCTGGAATGGAGATCAGGATAAAACTGTATGCTGCTTGAACGCTTATACCCCCATCAAAGAAATTTGTATCGGAACGTATTTCCAGAAAAGCAGTATCTCCTTCATCGACTATCTGTTGAATATGCCTGTATATTATCCTGTCGCCACCACCTTGTGATGAAAGCAGGGCGAGAATTGTTTTTTCATCGAAAGCAGGTTTAGTCACCAACTGTGCGGTGTCGTAGTTAACCGCAGTGCAATATTCATTCAATTCTTCCAGACTTCTGATGACATTGAAAACAGTAACTAGCGAAAGACCTGGATTGAAACCGCCTCCAATCGAATCAAAGTCGATTGTTCCCCCGCTGCCGGATGTCACCAGCATAACAATTAATAAAAGTCCTCTTCTCACTGTTTTTGCAACCATGATAATCCCCCTTGGAAATTATTTGCTGAAGCGGATTGGGTGCGATTGTGCCTCTTATCAATTTTAATTGTCACATGATGAAGATAAAAAGTTCAAGATTTGTTTTTTCAGTACCGCTTTTTCTGTATTCTATTGTTTCAATCAGCGAACCCGCCCTTGTATGGCAGAAATCCATCCGCTGGAAGCGCCCCCGCCCCCTTAATAAAGGGGTGGGCAAAACTCACTTTATCTGAGGTGTGGAAACCGGTGTCTGACCGGATTAGCTATTGTGAAGGTTATTGTTTACTGATTTTCATCTGAATGGGAAGCTCTTTATTGCGTTTCAGCACCTTTGGATTATTTGAACAGGATAGTTGTTATGATTTCATTAGATAAATCAATCGTTAATACTTTCACAGATCAGACTGAATTCCGCTGAAAATTGTTTTTCCTTCATATTATTTACATTTGTAAGGGTTGCATTGATAGTACCAGAAAGTGGATCGCCTGTCTTTTTTGGAAAATTGGTGAATGTAATAGTTCCACTGGGTGAATTATAAGCATTACGCTGATTGTCATAAAATCCAAACTGGACGGTACTGTCTGAAAATCCTCGTGCTATTGATACAGTTTTATTACTTTTAGTAAATCCGAAAAATACAATCATTGAGATTTTGGCTTCACTGTTTTCTTTGGAATCTGAACCACTAACTGAAATATTCCACATAGTGCTGTCGCCGAGAATGATGCATTGCCCGGCACCTTCCGGAACGTTAACCGTAAATGAATTTCCATCCAATGTATATGAGAATGTGCCACTGGTCTTTATTTTGTTTTTAACCGGACCGGTAGTGCCGGAATCATCACAACCAAAAAATAAACATGTGACTAATAGCATAAAAATGTTGATTCTATTCAAAGATTACTCCTTTTATTGTGGATAATTATTGCTCAGTTAAGAATGCCCTCTGAAAACATTTGTTTCTGGATAAGTAAGAAAAAGCCGTAGTGCGCTCTTGTCATCCCTGAATAAAACAAACACCTTTCCCCATCGGTTTTCTCATCTTCTACTACCATTGTCGACGGGATATAGTTGACAGGAATTATGATGTTATTTACAAGTAAGAGTAATATACTGCTATACGCTTGCCGGAGCAAGCCTTTTGAGAGGGCTGTTATGTGTCCTGCAATTCAATGTTGACTGGTATCTGGTGAAAGGGACTCTTTCAGGTGGACTTCAAAAAGCATCATCCGAGGGCATAAAACTTGCAAATTATAGTAACAATTACTATAATAAATATGTAATCAATCTGAAAAGATAGGCTCCAGATGCTTGTATATATGACCAGATTAATGAGGTGGAACTATGACGAATAAGAAAAACGGGAAAAAGCATAAAAAACACTGGCCGACCGCTATGGAATCGGTCGAGCGGTCTATCAAAGATCTTGAAGGAATAGTTGACATTGCCGAAACCATGCGGAGGTTCAACAAGCTTAAATATGAAGAAGCACAGGAGTACACACCTGAACGGATCGTGAATCTTCGCAAAAACAAGCTGCACATGAGCCAATCGGTGTTCGCTTTAGTGTGTAATATCAAACTGCCGACACTCCAGAAATGGGAGCGGGGTTACTCCAAACCAACTCCACCGGTAAACCGTCTGTTCCAGCTTGTGGAAAAGGGCGGTCTGGAACTGATATCCCGGGATAAATGATGACGAAAGCCTAAAGGTATTTCTGTCTGTCTATACAGACAGCAGTGAAAGCCCGGTGAGCCGGGCTTGTTGGTAATCGTAATATCTATGGCCTGTACCTTCTCATTTTCCTCTGAAAAGCCTGCCAGTTACGCGGGAGTGGAACAGATTCGGTTTTTTCAGGTTCCGGATAGTCAAAACCAGGATACTTTATTACCTCAAACTTATTTCCTGTGAGATATTCTATCCTCTTGAGAAATTTCTTCTCCTCATCATCGACAAATGTAACCGCGGTGCCTGTTGCCTGCGCTCGTCCGGTGCGGCCGATGCGGTGGATATAGTCTTCGGCAAATGCCGGGGTGTCAAAATTAACTACGTGAGAAATTTTATCGATGTCCAGGCCACGTGCGGCAATATCGGTTGCGACAAGAACCTTGAAGCGGCGTCTTTTAAAACCATCAAGAGCCTTCCTGCGCTGAGACTGGGACCTGTCTGCATGAAGAGCCGCGGAGCTGACCCCGTTCTGGGCAAGACGGCGGGCAATTCTGTCTGCGCCATGTTTTGTGCGGGAAAAGACAAGCATCGTCTCGATTGTTTCTTTCTTAAGGATATGAACAAGCAGGTCAAGCTTTGTATTCCTGGCGGCAGCATAAAACTGCTGGTCAACAGTGGAAACCGGAGTGTTAGGTGAACCGATCTCAACAAGCACCGGTTTTTTCTGAATACCGGAAATCAGTTTTTTAATCTCCGGAGACATCGTGGCTGAGAAAAGCAGTGTCTGACGATCTGTCGGTACATAACTGATAATTCTGCGGACATCATGGATAAACCCCATGTCAAACATCCTGTCCGCCTCATCAAGCACAAGAATATCGATTGCTCTCAGGCTCACACTTCTTCGGTTAAGATGGTCCAGAAGACGTCCGGGGGTTGCGACCACAATGTCGCATCCTTTTCTTAACGCACGCACCTGATTTTCCAGACTGACTCCTCCGTAAACACATACAGTACGCACTGGAGTGCAGGTGCCGTAAGTCTTTATTGAATCCTCTATCTGAAGCGCCAGCTCACGGGTAGGAGTGAGGATCAGTGCAAAAGGATGAACATACTTTTCACTGTCAGGACACTGGGTCAGCCTGTTCAAGATCGGAAGTACAAAGGCTGCGGTCTTGCCGGTGCCGGTCGGGGCACAACCGATAACATCTCTTCCCTGTAAAGCAGGGGGGATCGCTTTCCGCTGAATCTCTGTGGGGGTTTCATAACCTGAATCGTAAATGCCCTGCATAATTGATTCGTGCAGGCCGAATGATAAAAATGACATATAATCCTTTGGATTAAGGTGGGTGACACGCTGCGTCACAGATGTTTTAAGCAGAAGAGAAGATCGCGGAAGTCCGGTCAGTTAACAAATGCTGATTTCATCAGAGAGCGGGTCTTGTCCCTGCCTCCTGGCAGGGATACTTTATTCTTTTACAGTATCAATATAACTGATGACACTATAAACTAAAAGAGAATACGGATTTGAGGAGAAATAGTTCCCGGTAATAACTAATAACTTTACTGAAAAAATGCTTTTCCCGGATGTCTTTAATATTTCCCGTAAAGAACTTCCACTTGCCCTTCGATAAGTTCGGTCAGATCCGATATCATTTTCTCTATGCGCATGATCTGAACCGAGAGCATTATAAGGAATGCTGCAGCAAAAAGTGATAAACAGGCAAGAATGAAAAAAGACATATCGGTTCTCCTCTCAAAGACCCCTGGATGGTTCCATGCGGGGGAAATGAGTCAGGTTTTTTCCTTTTCTTTTGTATCCTGCCATGGCGATCATCGCCGCGTTATCCGTACAGAGACCCGGCCTGGGGAAGTATGCTTTCTCCCCGAAGATTTTTTTCATCTCCTGTCGTAATGTTCCGTTACAGGCTACACCTCCCACCAGGGCTGCTTCCTTGATTCCGGTTTTCCGTGATGTCTCCGAAAGCCGCCCAAGAAGAGAATCTATGACTGCTTTCTGGAAAGCTTTGCATATCGCGGGGCGGTTCTCTTTTATAAAGGTGCTGTCTTTCCCGGCCAGAAAATACTTGACAGCAGTTTTCAACCCTGAAAAGCTGAAATCGAAGGGGCCTCCGCTGACTCTTGCAACCGGAAAGGTAATCCCTGTGTCCTCCGGTGAAACTGCCGCTTCCTGCTCAATTGACCGTCCGGCAGGATATTCAAATCCCAGCAGTTTTCCCACTTTGTCAAATGCTTCTCCGGCAGCGTCATCTACGGTCTGTCCAAGGCAGGTATAATCTCCAGTGTCAAGGACCTTGTAAATTGCCGTATGTCCCCCGGAAACCACCAGCGCGAGAAAAGGGAACTGAAGCTGAGGGTTTTCAAGCATCGCTGAGAATATATGGCCCTCGAGATGGTTTACTCCTGTGATCGGTATACCCCATCCGTTATGAATTCCCATGGCAAAGCTGACCCCCACCAGAAGCGCTCCGGCAAGACCGGGGCTGTCTGTGACTGCAATGAGGTCAATATCCCGAAGGGTAAGTGATGATTCTTTCAGGGCTGAAAGTGTCAGCCTGTCGATCTTTTCCAGATGAGCCCTGGAGGCTATCTCAGGTACTACTCCTCCAAAGCTGGTGTGCTCTACCTGAGAGTAGATATGGTTTACAACTATTTTCTGGTCTTCAAGTATTGCGACTGAAGTTTCATCGCAGGACGATTCTATTCCTAAAGTGATCATGTATGAGTCTTTTTGATTAATGATAACAGATCGGGATTTCTTCCCAGGAATTCGCTTAATTCAGGGCTGCAATTTATTAACAAAAGCTTTCCGCCCCTCTCCTTTATAATATGGTGAATTTTTTCCAGATATTGAAGCTCTTTATCATAAATGAACTGAATTCCCGAAAAATCGATCTTGATATCAGGCTTTTTCCGGGTGGATATTATCTGAGAGATCATTTTACAGAGCCCCGGAAAATCTGCATCATGGGCAGCATCAGAGTAAAGGGGCAGAGTGGATGAGACTGTTTCCTTTGAGTGGTGATGTTTATTACTGCTTATGGACTGCAGGATCTCGGTCGGAGAATCAACATGTTCAGGCGGCAGGTATAAGTTGCTTCCGGAATCGTTTGGTTCTGACCCGGATAGAGAACTCTGGTCAACATTTTCAGGTTCAGAGGTATTCTGCTCCGGATAGGAAGTACCCGTAAAAGGATCCGCTTCGGTTGAGGGTCTGATTGGAATGATTTCACTGCCGTATTGATCATCTTTGCCTGGTTTCACCACCTGAATGGGTTCCTGTTCTTTGTCATCGGATACCTCGGAGAAAGGATTGTCATACGTATCAGGATGTTGAGCTGGAGTGAAGCTTTCTCTTTGATTTTCGTTGTTTTCCGGTACAGATTCCTGTGGCGCATTTTTCCGGGACTTGATCCTGAAAATGCTTGTATCTGTGAATTTGCCGTTAACATTTTTCATAATCTGAATTGATCCTTCAGGATCTTCCAGCCCGCCGGCTGCTTCATCGTTACTGATGGGAGCGGGTGCTTCAGCGATTCCAGGCTGAACAGCGATAATATCGTTATCCCCGGTATCATCGGTTGGTCTTATCACCTGAATGGGGGAGCAGGTCATATTGCTGTCCGGGCTTTCCGATGGGGTATTAAAATCCTGAAATTCATTCTTTTCTGTTTGAGGCGCGGGTCTGGCTTCTGTGTTTCTGTTCTTTCGAAGTACATCAAATTCCTGTGCTTTTTTCTCTATTTCCTGTTCTATCTCTTTTATTCTGGAGGATAATGACAGTAAATAACCCCATTGGACAAGAGATAGTATGGTGGTTAACCCGACTATACCAAAAATAATCAGATAAACAGCGAAAGACATTTTAGTCCTCTTTCCATATTAACTGTAGAATCCTGACAGTGCATAGAAGTTCATTATAACATATTTTAAGAGTGAAGGCGAGGGGTTCTGATTTTTTTGATTCCATTCGCCGGATAGTAAATTACCTTCTGCGCCTTATTTATATTAACCGCATGACATTACGGGTTTTGCACAAAAAAGTTGGGTTTTCGGAAAGCATCATCGAGAGAGTCATACTTCTGGTTGGAATGCAGGGGTGTATGAGTGCCCTTATGGATTCCTTGAAGGGGAATGGTTTTAATGTGGTATGTGCAGGCAGTCCGGATGAAGCGGGGGGGATAATCGATGGTAAGAGTCCCGACCTGGTGATCTCCGAGTTGAATGGGGTGCCGTCAGGAGATAACTTAACCTCCTTCGAAAAACTCCAGAAGAAGTTTCCTTATGCAGAACAGGTAATTATTACCGGAAGCAATGTTGATCAGTTCATTCCTCTGATGCGCAGGTATAATATTGGAAACGTGTTGCTTGCTGGTTCTGAAAAGGAGCGGGAGGAAACCGGTTCTTATCTGCGTTCAATTCTTATCGATGACATGTGCGGGTTGGGATATCATTTCTCTGAAGAGAAGCTTAAGGTTATGTCGATACAGAGTTATGCGCAGGCAAAAGAGGCTTGTAACTCAATCACTGGTGTATGTCCTGGAAAAAAAGGCATTTTTCTGGATATTGCCCTTGATGAGCTGATTTCGAATGCCTTTTTCCATGCCACCCTTCGCCTCTCCGGACTTCCCAGGGAGTGCTGGTTAAAATATTCAGAAGTTAAACCGGATTGTCCTATCAGGTTAACCTGGGCTTACGATGAGGAGAAGGTGGGTGTTTCGGTTATTGATTTTCAGGGGAATTTGAGGAAGGCGGATGTACTGAAGTGGCTTGATACCTTCAGGGAGGGCTTTGCGGTTGAGGAGCATGGAAGAGGCTTTTTACTGGTGAGGCGGTTGATAGACAGGATGATTATTGATATCAAGCCGGGTAAAAGGACAGAGTGCATTGCGATTCAGTATTTCAGCCGTCAAAGCAGCGATAATAAGCCTTTGATGATACATGAGTCATAATAATTTTCCGGATTCGGGCAAAATTACTTTTTTAGGGAGGCCACAGAGGGCTATTTTTACACTGAGGTTAAAAAAATAAGCTTCTTTGCTTGGCATAAAAATAGCTATAACCTTCACCCCATGGTAGCTATGTTTCAGGTTTTAATTGTCGAAGATGATTCTGAGTTAAGAGAGGTTCTTAGAAGATCTTTGATCCGCTTGGGGTGTCAGGTCAGTATTGCTGAAAGTTCCGAGGAAGGCCTGGATAAGCTCAGTAGTGAGAAATATGACGCGGTTTTTGCTTCACTCTGTGTAAGAGCCAAAGGGGGGCGCTGCGTTGCCCGTTTTGTGAAAAATCAGGGCTCCAACACCAAGTTTTTCCTGGTAACCGGGTGGAAGGGTGAACTGGAGTCAAAGCTTCTTAAGCTGGACGGGATCCACGAGATAATTCATAAGCCGATAAATTTCAGTGAAATTCGCGATAAGGTCCTCGAAATTCTGGGTTAATCCCTCTTCTCCTCCTGCATTAATCAATGATTCCTGCCAATAAACACTTCTTTCATAACAAATAGGTTGAATTGTCCTCACTTAAGTTATAGAATCTATGCGA
This sequence comes from Fibrobacter sp., assembly GCA_012523595.1. Lineage (NCBI taxonomy): Bacteria > Pseudomonadati > Fibrobacterota > Fibrobacteria > Fibrobacterales > Fibrobacteraceae > Fibrobacter > Fibrobacter sp. The sequence goes on along the minus strand of JAAYIG010000124.1, from coordinate 4,083 downwards.
GATCCAGTGTTTTAACGTTGATGGTCGGCATTGGAGTACTGTCTCGATTTTTTCTTAAATTAAGGGTGGATAATGAGTTTTTCAATTACTCAGGAAACAAGTGGGCATTTTGTTATCAGTCTTGATATGGTATTTTCCCCATCAGAACCGCAGTTTGCTTTGGTACAGGAGTTTATTGACAGGATTCCTGCTCTTCATATAAAGAGAGTGACTTTGGATTTTTCTAATTGTAAGTATATGGATACCAAGGCGATCTCTCTGATTGTATCGATGTACAATGAGACAAGGGAGATGAGAGCGGAGATACATGTTGTCGGGGCAGATGATACGATAAAGGATCTGATGCGCTCGATTCAGCTTGATGAGATGGTTTTGATCAAATGAACCGGTTTGTATTTTTTTTAAAAATCTGTTGATTTTCCTTTTTTTTTGCCCTATATTATTAGAAAGCTGTTGTTGAACTTGCTAAGGAGATAGTGAATGAGTATTCAGAAACTGCTAATCGCTGTATTACTGGTTACTGCAGTTTCTTTTGGTCAGCAAACAGACACTGCATCCAATAAGAAAGCAACTACTCAATCCAGTATTTCTACTTCATCTGTAGTAAAAGATTCCAAACCCCTGAACAAACAGCTTGTTACTCGTAAAAATACCACTACCTGGTCTAAGATAAAAGACCTCTTCATGTAATCAGATTTCAATATCAGAGTTCAACGGTCACAGGTCATCCGGCCGTGTTCAATGCTTTTCTTGATATTTATTCCCCTGTGTTAAGTTTCAGAAGCTATTAGTATTGATCTCTTCTTTCTGTCCTCTGGTATAGTAAATGCTTCTTTATCGATTATCCACCTGTTAGAACAGTGCAATTGCAATAAGTTTTCAAATCGGATCAGGAATTGATGTCTTGGTAAAGAATGAAGATGAGCAAGTCAGTCAGGATCTGATCGAAGAGACATACAGGCTGATCCCTGTGGGGTTGGCTGCAACAATTATCAACGGGACTCTGGTTGCCGTTCTGCACTGGAATCTCGTTCCGCATCTGTTCATCATTATATGGCTGAGTATAACCTACCTGAGTGTCATAGTCCGCTTCTTATTCTTCTATCTGTTCCAGAAAAACAGGGGAAAATATCAATTATCGACCTGGAGGGACCTTCTGATTCTGTCCATGGTGGTTTCCGGAACAATCTGGGGATCAGCGGCGTTTTTTGTATTGTTTCACGATTCTTTGCCTCATGATGTACTGATCGCATTTGTTTTGGGGGGTATGATGGCAGGTGCATCAGCTACCTACTCAGCGCTGATGAGAACATTTTATGCTTTTACAATTCCGGCACTGATTCCGGTAACAGTATTGTTTTTCACCTCATCTACCCCGGTTGGTATCACTATGGCAACGATGTTGATTCTGTTTGGTACCCTTGTCACATTTATTGCCCGAAGCAACCACAAAGTGCTGGAATCATCATTTCGGTTACGCTATGAGAAAATGGATCTGATTTCTCAGCTCAAAGAGGAAAAAATTGCAGTCTCAAATTCATTTAATGCATTGCAGAAAGAGATTAAACAAAGGGAAAAGGCAGAAAAGGAGCTTTACCAGGCCCACTCTGAACTGGAAATGAAAGTCAGGGAGCGTACTGCAGAACTCTCCAGGACAAATGAGAAACTTCAGGAGTCGAACAGTGAACTTTCAGCTTTCACCCATACAGTTTCCCATGATCTCCGTGCCCCGTTGCTGAGTATCGATGGTTTGGCGGTAATGCTTCAGGAGGATTATTCCGGTAAACTCGATGCGACTGGTTTAAAGAGTGTGGAAATGATCCGCAGGAACATCCGGCGCATGAATGAGCTCATTAGTGATCTCCTGACATTCTCCAGGATTGGACAGACTGAACTTAAGTGTGTTGAGGTAAATCTTAGCGGAATTGTAAATGAAATCATTGCAAGTTTAAAACTAAGGGAACCTCAACGTGTCATCGAAATTACAGTTCAACCAGATTGCAATGCAGAGTGTGATCCTAAGCTTCTAAAGATTGCACTGGAAAATCTGCTTCAGAATGCCTGGAAGTTTACCGGAAAAACAGTTTATCCTGCCATTGAGTTTGGGATGAAGACAATGGAAGGAAAGAAGGTCTTTTATGTTTCAGATAATGGCGCAGGGTTCGATATGGCTGATTCTTCTAAATTGTTTGTACCATTTCAGCGTCTTCACTTAAATACTGATTTTCCAGGTACAGGAATAGGTCTGGCCACTGTTAAACGCATTGTGCGCCGTCATGGCGGTAAGATCTGGGCGGAATCATCTCCCGGTCAGGGGGCTACCTTCTACTTTACTTTGACTAAAACGGAAGAAGACCTTGCCTTTCAGTAGAACACCCCACTGGAAGCGCCCCCCCTTAATAAGGGGGATACCGATTCCGATGAGGAGGTGGTTAAGGTTCCCAGTCCAGACCAGATTCGACTCCGTAGAGTCTTCCGGTTACAGAACCCAGGCTGATGGAGATGCTGAACTCCTGTACAGGAACGCGGCTTGAGGCGTTTGCCTTCGGTGATATGGAGAGTTCTAATGATAAGTAGGATTTATTCGAGGTTTCATCCTTGAACTTCGGGAAAAAATCAATAGACAGCCAACCCCTTAAGTTATTGGCATTTGAGAAAAAGCTCTCCTCTCCTGTGTAGCTTTTGTTTTCACCCTGAATCAGGTATAGAAGTGGTCCGGCTGTGATGTAACCAAACCCGGGGATATGGAACTGAAGTCCGATCGCCCCGGTCCCATCAAAGCCACTGTATGAGGCGTCATATTTGTTTTTAGATAAGAAGTAGGTTGCCTGACCGATTCCAACGATGGATAAGCGTTCTTTGAGAAACGGGGGGGTGGAGACTTTGAGATGAGCTCCTCCTGAGAACCCGAATTTTCCATGGAACAGGGGAACCGTATCTCCCTTGAATACATATCGTTCCACATCGAGCTGCATCGCTCCCAGATCCACACCTATGCCGAGGAAATTCAACGGGGCATAGTGCACTCTTGCATGCAGGCGGTTAAAAATGGAAGGGATCTCTTTGTTTGTTAATGTGTATCCTCCCAGATGGTATGAGGCGCCTATGGCAACTCTTGCCTCTGGAATTGCTGCAGCCGGGTTTGCCAGATTGGATGCCATAGCAGCGGCTGCGACACAAAAGATAATCGATATTGTTTTAATCTCTTTCACTTTATTCCCCATCGCTGATAATTGGCAGTATCAGTTTTTCAGGTGTTTCAGTTACTACACCCTGTGATTCAGCCCAGATCATGACCTCGATGCGTGTGGCATCTGATTGACCGTAAAGAATCTGGTTGAGTGCTTTTCCGCCGGATGTCTGTACTGTTCTGGTTATGCTGACTGCTGTATTGGGGTCAGCGACACCATTGTGGTCTGCATCTGCATCAAAACACCCGTACTCAGGAATATAGCCTGGTTTGCTTTTATACTCTGCTTCCAGTTGTTCGATTATAGCGAAATTTGCAGAGTCTCTGCTGGTGTAAGCAGAGGGGTTTTTCAAGAATGCAGTATCTTTCAGAAGCTGGTTATATGCTGCCAGATAGAGCGTGTCTTTCAGCGGTTCCAGCGGGTCCCAGTAACCATTATTGTTAAGGTCTGCGAATTTAAATTTACCATTGCATTCATGTCTCTCTTCCACGGGAATGCTGCCGTAACCCTGCCGTATTCCATCGCCGTTGATATCTTCAAAAGGAGGTCCGGGCAGATAAATACCATCTCCGTTTAGATCTTCTCCTCTGTTTGCATAATTATCTCCGTTCCGGTTTTCTCCCGGATCGAGGTGAAAGTTGTTGTTGAAATCTTCAAACGGGAGTACAACCAAAGTTGTATCGATGGTGTAATTGCAGATGCTCCCGGAGGCTCCGGAATATTCTTCCCAGGTGGGGTATATTTTTCTGGTTACATATCCCGATGCCTGCAGGCTGAAATTGACTTCTGTGCCGTCTGCAACCGGATTCCCGTTTACATCGGTGACAATTGCCGCGCATGGCAGAATAAATGTCCCGTCATTGGGGTTTATACCTTTAAGGATATTTGTTCT